>CAYICO010000043.1:2299-4531 GCA_964361935.1 uncultured Candidatus Saccharibacteria bacterium | reverse complement strand
GATAATTAAAAAGAGCCGTACGGGCTGTACCTATATGCAAAAAACCCGTCGGTGAAGGGGCTATCCTTACCCGGACTTTCATAAAGTGAGTGTATCATTTCTGTTTACATTGTCATATAATTGACAAAAGTTTGTAAGTATGTTATAATTGGGGCATGTCGGAAGCGTAAACCGACAGCGTACCTTGTTCAAGCTTTTAGGAGGTAGTGGTTATGAAGGACAGGCATCCTTGCTTCGATGCGTGTATGATTTTTTTGGTTGTGCTCGTTATGCTGTTTGGTTTGTATGGCATGACCGTAGGCTGTCGCGAAACCAACCAGGCAGGAAGAGCGGCGACCAACAACCTCGTCCCCATCTACGATGGCGCGTCAGTCGCTGAAGGCGTGTGGGACAATGGCCTTAACACCGCCTACATCTCGGGTGAAAACCTTTTGGAAATCACCACGAGAAAGAGGCAGTGGGAAAAGGATTTTCCTAGCAAGAAGACGGTGTCAATGGCCCCTGTTCATTTCGAAGACCTCCACACCGTAGGCGCTCAGGGCCTGCTGATCTTCTACGAACAGCAATAAGGCGGACGAACAATCGCGCTTCGCCCCCTATACGATATTATGTCGTGTAGGGGGTTTTATTTTTTTATAAATTTAAAATATCTCTAGCCACGATTTCAGTTGCGTTTGGCTTCGAAAACAGTTTGGCAGCTTCTGACATTTTATTGCAGATGTTTTTATCATTAAATATCCTTTCAATTTCACTTAAAAGTTTTTCTATGGTGAGATTTTTTTCCTCTATGACAAAAGCCGTTCCGCTTTTGGCATATTCATACGCATTAACTTTCTGATGATCATTAGCTGATTCGGCAAGAGGAATGAGTATGGATGGCTTTCCAAACAATGCTATTTCAAAGATGGCAGAACCGGAGCGAGATATTATTAAATCTGCTTCGGAATAAGCCTTGCCCATAAGTTCGCTATTTTCAAAAGACGCAACTGCTTTATATCCCTCTCTTGCTTCCTTAGGCCAGTCTTGATAATTAGCTGGACCAACCTGATGCAGTATTTGAAATTTGATCAAAAGCGATTCTAAATTTTTAAATATAAAATTATTAATTCTTTGCGATCCTTGAGAACCGCCTAGGATTAAAATTAAGGGCTTTTCGCTTGTATTTTTTTTAACAGTGACAGAATACTCTCTTAGCGGAACCCCCACCACTTGAACATTTTTATTAGGAAAATATTTTTTTGCGCTTTCCCAACCCAGTTCTATTTTTTTGGCAAAAAAAGACGACAGTCTATTGGTCAATCCGGGCATTGTGTCTGATTCGTGTATTATGATTGGCACTCTGCAAACCCAACAAGCAAAGAGAATAAATAACGCCCCCGACCCTCCTTTTGAGAAGGCAACATCTGGTCCAAAAGAAAGCACTTTGAAAAAGGATTCTAAAATACTTAAGGGCGCCTTTATTAGGTCTAGGAAATTAAGCGGGGTCCAATATCGGCGAAATTTTACTCCTAATATTTTTTTAACAACAATGCCTTCGAATTCTAAGTAAGAATTAAAACTACTTTCTGGTCCGTAATATCTTGCTTCTAAATCCATTCCTTTTTCCAGGGTCAGTTGTTTTAATTTCTTATAGACGGCGGCAAGCGGCAATATGTGTCCTCCGGTCCCTCCACCGGTTAGAAGAACCTTCATTGTGAATATCTGGCTATATTGTTGCTAATTCCAATAATTGTCATAAAAACAACCAACGCTGTCCCCCCATAACTTATAAATGGAAGCGGTGTGCCGGTTAAGGGCAACAGCCCCGAAATCGCTCCGATGTTAACAAAAGATTGTATGGCGATCAAGGATCCAAATCCGACAAGTAATAACTGGCCGAATTTATCCCTAACTTTCCTGGCAACTAAAAATATTCTCAAAACTAGCATCAAAAGCAAGCTAATCAAGGTAATGCTTCCTATAAATCCGAACTCTTCAGCAATTACAGCAAAAATAGAATCATGTAATGGTTCCGGCAGATAATGGATTTTTGTTGTCGATTGGCCATAGCCTACTCCCCAAATTCCACCCGATCCAATGGCAATTTTTGCTTGATTAGCCTGATAACCAGTTGTTTGCAGATTTTGTTCTGGGTTCAAAAAAGCAGAAACCCTGTTCCATCGGTAAGGACTTACATAAACGGCAACGCCTAATATTAGCGCAATCAGAGCCGCAACGGAAACTATATAGAGT
>CAYICO010000043.1:0-2289 GCA_964361935.1 uncultured Candidatus Saccharibacteria bacterium | reverse complement strand
TACAAAATACATAATGATTGAAGTCATGGCCAAAATCATAGCGGCGCTTGTAGCGGGTTGTTTAATTAAGAGAAAGAATGTTGATCCTAAAATTATTAAAAAAGGCAAAAACCCCTTAATAAAATTTTTCTGTCTTTGGTCGTTATGGCTTAACCAAGCCGCAAGATAAACTACAAAGGCTATTTTCATTATTTCAGCTGGCTGAAAATTTATTGGGCCTATTTTTATCCATCTAGTTGCTCCGCCCGCATTTATTCCCAGTGGCGTAAATATCAAAAGTAACAGTACGATGCCAATAATCAATAATGGCACTGCTAGCTTCTCATGATACCTGTAATAAATTTTTGCTCCCAGTATAAACCCAATTATTCCTAAAGATAGGCCATAAAAAAATTGATGTTTTAAATAATAATAACTGTCTCCTATGCCTTCTCTCGCCAAATGAGATGAGGCGCTGCTTAAAGCCACTAGTCCAAAAATGATCAGCAGGACTGTCGTAAATATAATAATGTAGTCATTATTCCCATTATTTTTTAAGATTCTAATTTTTTTTATCATGCAAGACGCGGCCGGAATTTAACTCACCGTTTATGATTACCTTCTTCACTTCGTTGTTATGCAGCAAAACCAAATCGGCAAAATAATTTTCCTTTATCATCCCCCTATTTTTTAAATTGAAAACTTTGGCGGGAAGTGACGTAATTTTCGCAATCGCTTTCTCAAACGGCCAGCGCCTTTCGTTTGCTATTGATAAGAAGTTATCAAATGGAGGAGCAATTAATGCTTTATTGTCATCAATCAGTTCTAATATTTTTTTATAATCAATTGTTTTCACGGCCAATATTCCTTTTAAGCCTGTTATTTTCATTAACTCTAACAATGCTTTATTTTGCGCAGTGTTTCTGTTTTCAGAAAATTCCCTTAATGTTTTGTTAATCAAGTAGCTGTTTTCATGGGCTTTTTTGATAATAGAGTCGCTTTTTATTTTTGGTAATTCTGATATTATATTTTTTTCGTTGGTCGGATTTTTTATAATTGAAGTCATTTCTTGCAAGTTGCCTTTCTGCGCCCAAGACGGCAGAAGTTTGTAAAACGGAACATTATCGGCATTCGTTGCCGAAACCACAAAGAAAAACCCATCGCCGCTTCTTTTTAGAACTTCATATCCTAATTCAAATTCCTTTTCAAACCCTAAAAAAGGCAGAAAGCGATTAATAATAGTTTTTGCTCCCGTTACTTTATAAATGTCGCATATTTCGTTTACTGATTCCACAATTTGTTCTTTTTCATTACGCAAATGAGTTGTATAAACTCCATCGTATTTTGCCGCCACAGAAACTAAATCTTTAATTTCTTTTTGGGGAACCTGTCGTTCGTGAAGATAATTGAGGCCGGTTGAAAGACCAAGGGCGCCATTTTTAATAGATTCTTCAATAATAGATTTAAAGATTGATACTTCCGAATCTGTTAAATCGGCGGAATGCTCCCCTATCAAATCTCTCCTGACTGTAGAATGTCCGATTAAACTACCAAAATTGATTCCGGGCGCAATTTTTTTTAACGTTTGCGTGAATTCTTGAAAATTGTGCCAATTTACATTGACTTGGTTGATGTCGGCCCATTTTTGTATAGACTTTAACGATCCATACAAAAGTGGAGCTAAAGAGGCACCGCCGTGTCCTCCTATTGCAGTTGTTATGCCCTGACTTGTCAACTCTTGTTGTTTGGGATTCGTGAAAAGCGACAAATCGTGATCAATTTCTGAATTAATATCTATAAATCCGGGGACCAAATAATTTCCTAATCCTTCTATTATTACTTCCGCTTTCTTGCTGGGAAAACTGCCAATGGCTGATATTTTCTCCCCAGAAATTAAAACATCTCCCGGAAAAGCCGGCTTTCCAGAACCGTCAATAATTTTGACGTTTTTAATCAGAATCATCTGCTAAATTATAGCACTTTTTTAAAGTCCTAACTATAAAAATCTATTTAAGAAAAATAAGACCAACCCAATTGTTGTTGTTACTACCGAAACGATCCAGAATCGCATTGTGATTTGCGATTCTGGCCAGCCGATTGCCTCAAAATGATGATGAATGGGTGTTGATAGAAAGATTTTTCTCCCAAAAAGTTTTTTACTAGTTAACTGAACTATGACTGATAAGGATTCTATTACTGGAATGAAAGCAAAAAATGGCAAAAATAAAGCAGTGTTAGTCAGCATGGCCATAACGCCCAATGTAATTCCCAAGGCCATGGCTCCGGTATCGCCCATATAAAATTTTGCCG
>CAYICO010000042.1:0-4629 GCA_964361935.1 uncultured Candidatus Saccharibacteria bacterium | reverse complement strand
TTAAGGATATTTCCAGATCAGAATTTAAATCAACGGCGGCTTCCAATTTATTTTCACTTTCTAAAACGGCTTCCATTTTACTTATTTTTTCTAGATGAGCATTAAGACCGGCCTCAACTTTAGCCTTAGCCTTAGCATCCAAACGACCATCAACGACTAACTGCTCCGCCTCTTCTAAACGACGCTCTGCGCGTCTTTTCTCCCAGTTAGCCTTAGCTTCAGTTGAAAAAGACAAAGCCGCGCGAACCTCTTCATTTATGTTGGTTTTTATCCCGTAAAGAATATCTCCCGGCAAAGAATTCTCTGCCACAAAAGATGTACCGCCACCGACTGACACTAATAAAGCAACTAATAGTAAAATAGTCATAATCTGTAAATTTTACTGATAGTTACAAGAAAGTCAATACTTAAATCTTGTGGCCTATTTTGAGCTTTGATATTAAGAAACTCTAATTTCTTTGCAATTTCCTCCTTTGGAAGAGACAATGTGAAACTCAAATTATTCAAGATGGTTTTTCTCGGCTGTTGAAACAATATTCTAACCATTTTGTAATAATTAATCATAATATCTTTCTCATAGTTTTTCGTTCTAAGCTCTATAATTGCTGACTCCACTTCCGGCGACGGATCAAAATCATTTGGATGCAAAGTGGCAACTATCTTGGGTTCTGACCAAAACTGAGTAATAGCAGATAATCTATTCATTTTTGGTGGTTGAGAAATGATTCTTTCCGCCACTTCTTTTTGAATAGTTAAGACTGTGATTAATGGCTTATTTTCTAGTTCGCTAATTATTCTTAATAAATGGCCGGTGATGTAATAGGGAATGTTGCCAACGAGCTTCCAACTCCCAACATCCAATGACCAATTTTTGAGAAATTTTAAAGCATCGCCCTCCAAAATTTTTATATTTAAATTTTTATTTTTTAATTCTTGGACCAAGTTCGTGTCTTTTTCCATCACGGTCAACTCAATAGGATTTTTTAACAACTCTAATGTTAGCTCCCCATGCCCTGGGCCAATTTCAACAACATTGTCCCCTTTTTCCAATTTCAAGACCGTCACTATTTTTTCAATAGCAGATTTATTTTTTAAAAAATGCTGACCCAAGCGTTCACTCATATTCTATATGCATTTCATCTTCATCGGGTAAATGTTTTTTGTTTGGTTGAGGCGCGTCATACTGGATCAGTTCCGGTGATATTTCATACAAAAATCTTGAGGGAATGTTTGCAAACGATAAAAATAGTCTCTTGGCGGCGCGGGTCACTGCCACATACATTAATCGCCTCTCTTCTTCCAGTTCTTCATTGGTGCCATAAGAACGATGATGAGGCAAAACACCTTCACTGCATCCCGCTATAAAAACGGTGTCAAATTCTAATCCCTTAGAAAGATGAATGGTCATAAGATTAACCCCGTCCTGATTTTTAGAGTTGTCATGACCTTGGGCCAGACTCACCTGTTCCAGAAATTCCGACAGCCCTCTTTCTTTTGTAAAGTTAGACGCAAAAGAAATCAGCTCCTTCACATTTTCTATCCTTTCCTGATAATTTTTGAAATTATTCTCAAGATACTCTATGTAATTGGTGTTATTAATAATGTAGTTTAGCAGTTGAACAGTGGTTAATTCTTTAGACAAACGGGGAAGATTGCCGATTAAATCACTGCTTTTTGTTTTGGAAAAGTTTTTTATCAGTCTTTCCGCGCTTACCGTGTCTTGTGAGTTATTGGCAAAACGCAGCCCGGCTACAATATCCTTTATTTCTTTTCGCTCATAAAAACGGATGCCGCCAAAAATTTGATATGGTATTTTTTTAAAAATCAAAGATTGCTCAATAGCTCTTGATTGAGCGTTGGTTCGATAAAGAATGGCCATCTGACTAGGGAGTGTTTTCTGCCTGATAGCGTCCATTATCTGATTTGTGATCCAATTTGCCTCCGCCTCCTCATCTTCAGCCGCAAATAATTTAATGATTTCTCCGCTAGAGTTTTTTGTCCACAAATTTTTCTGCTTTTGCAGTTTATTGTTTTTGATTATTTCGTTAGCCGCACGCAATATATTGGGAGTAGAACGGTAGTTTTCTTCCAATAAAACGATTTTGGCTTTGGGCCAATGTTTTTCAAAATTAAGAAAGTTGCGAAAATCCGCGCCTCTAAAAGCATAAATTGACTGCGCATCGTCACCAACCACGCTCAAATTTTGGTGATTTTGCGCTAAAAGTTTTATCAAATGGTATTGGGCAGTATTTATATCTTGATACTCATCAACTAAGACGTGATGATATTGGTCCTGATATTTTTTAAGAATCTTTTTTTCCGAGTTAAAAAGCTTTATAGGTTTTTCAATTAAGTCATCAAAATCAAATGCATTATTTCTTTTCAGAAAATTTTCATATTCTTCAAAAAGCGCCCCCTCAACTGTACTTTTATCAGAATCTAACAACTCGCTTTTTATTTTCGAAATATAGCTCTTTAAAACTAAGGGGTTGTGTTTGTCCTTGCTTAAATTAAGATTTTTCATTGCCTGTTTTAGTAAAGATAAGCTGTCGTCCTCGTCAAAAATAGTAAAGTTGGCTGTGCGCTGAAGATATAAATGCTCTTGCCTTAAGACTTTTGCTCCAAATGAGTGAAATGTTCCAACGAAAATATTTTCAATGTTCCCGATTCTATTTTTCATCTCTTTTGCCGCCTTGTTAGTAAAAGTAATGGCTAAAATATTTTCTGGTCCCACTCCCAACTCAATTAGGTTGGCTATGCGGCTAGTGAGAGTTTTAGTTTTTCCTGATCCTGCGCCGGCGGCAATCAAAATAGGACCGTCTTTGTGATTAACAGCTTCTAATTGTTTGGCATTAAGGCCAAATTTGTTTTTAAGAGTCATTTTTGCTATAATCCCACCTATTAGTATTCAACGATTGCAAAACCTGTTATTAAAGAAAAAAACCGTTTCAGCGGTCGTTTTTCTTTTAGGAGCATCGCTCTTTAATTTACTATTTTTCGGCAATATTAGGCAAACGCAATCAAGTAATTATTCGCTAAGCGGACCAACAGAATCCGAGGCGGTGATAAGCCTGCATAGTTCTTTTTCATCAGAAGACGGTGAATCAGAAGAAAACATGATTCTTCAGGATGCTTCATTGGTAAGTCACGGTAACTTAAGAGAGGATTATATGGCAAGCGATCTACCAGATTTAAGAGGTTATTTTTCCATTCCTACCATCGGATGGAATTGGGGACTTTTGCATAATTACAATGCCGTTGATATTGCAAATGCTTGCGGCACCCTAATATATGCGGCGGCAGAGGGCGTAGTTAAAGAATCTCAAGAGGGATGGAATAGTGGATATGGAACATATCTTGTAATTAATCATCCCAACGAAACTTCCACAAAATACGCTCACAGCAAAAAGAATTTAGTGAGCGTTGGGCAGTATGTGTTGCGTGGCGATTTAATCGCCTACATGGGCAACACCGGCAACACTCATGGCGCAACCGGCTGTCATTTACATTTTGAAGTGCGCGGCGCTAAAAATCCGTTTGCTTTTCGATAATAATAGGGGCGCGGTTTTCTTCGCCCACAGTTTTGGCAAAAATATAGCCAAGAGCGAAGCTTAAGGTTATTGATAGAATTATGAGAGTTATTTTAATGTATTCGTTTTTAAACATATGTTTTTCATTATAATTATCAATTTTAAGTTTTCAATTATCATTTAATTTGCAATTTTCAACTTTTGATAACTATTTCATTGAAAATTGATTGGTAATTGTAAATTAATAATTGAAAATTAAGAAAAGCCCGGACGTTCTTTCGAACGCCGGGCTTGTTGCCACCGTCCCTGGCAACTGAGATCTCTACTAGAGGATGCTGTCGAGGTAGCCATCGACCTTTCGGCCTAAGTCCTCCCGTTCGACGGCCCTGTCCTCCTCGGTCTTCTTGACCTTGCGCCCATCAGGCCGCGCCATGTCGGCGTTGAGGAAACGCATTCCTTGCGCATAGGAGAAGCTCGAAGCAAGCATTGGCCTCTTCCCCGCCTTCCAAGATGGGTCACGCGCGTCGAAGGTCCGCTTACCGATCCGCTTCCGAACCTCTCTGAGACATCCGGCGTTTTCCGAGTCGTTCGGGTAAATCCGAAATCCTTCCGGATTTTCCCAATCAACGTAGGATTGCAAGCCGCAGAAAGGACCGATGAGCTTCTGGTTGTAGATGAGGTAAGCCCCCAACTCCATAACCTCATCTGTCAACCTGGGAGAGCGGTACCTGCAGAGGAAAGCGCGATCAGCGACGGTGAGCTTGTCGCCAGACGATGGCCTCCAGAGCTTGGGACCACAGAACACCTCCTCGTTGAAGGCTTCGTAGTCAATCAACACGGAGGCGTAAGGCTGAAACAAGGGATACCTGCTCCTGTTCGGACATTCCGGACAGGCACATTTGTACCCGATGTTTCGGCCCATCTGGACCTTGGCGGGACCGTCATTGTCAGCCCAAACGAACGGGCCCACGACCTCCTCCTCCGACAGTTGACGCTCGAGCTTCTGACTCAAGGTCGTCAGACTGGCGATGTCGAAGTTAGAGTACTTGATCCGTTCCCGTTCCCCACTTCCGTGGGACACATAGGGCACCACCGCAAG
>CAYICO010000041.1:4238-4680 GCA_964361935.1 uncultured Candidatus Saccharibacteria bacterium | reverse complement strand
CTCCAAAAAGTGTGATAGCCCATTGATTTCTTTAGTCTCATATTTCGAACCAGCCTCAACTAAAACAAGCAGGGTGACAGCCAAGCTATCTTTTCCAGGAATAGTGATAATACGAAGGCCGTTTTCTAAAACTTTTTTATGATAATCTGTCATTTAAATAATTTTTTAAGTTTTCTATTTTAATTCTCTCCTGCTTCATAGTGTCACGATCTCTGACAGTAACGGAGTTGTCATTTATCGTATCAAAATCCACAGTGACGCAAAAAGGAGTGCCTATTTCATCTTGACGACGATAACGCTTGCCAATACTTTGCGTCTCATCGTAATCACAAACGAAATATTTACGTAAATTTTCATAAAGAGGATGAGAAATCTTTGCTAACTCCTCTTTTTTAGACAAAGGCAGGATTGCAATTTTAAACGGCGCCATCCACTTGGGAAA
>CAYICO010000041.1:0-4228 GCA_964361935.1 uncultured Candidatus Saccharibacteria bacterium | reverse complement strand
TCATGACAACCCTCTTATCAGTCTCGCCCTTTTCAGACGTTGGCGCTTCTTCCTCGCTATAGGCTTCTAACATTGCCACGAGCAATGTTCTATCTAAACCAAACGTTGGTTCAATAACATGAGGCAACGGTTTCGGGAAATCATGGCCGCTTTTTTCTGCGTGATTCTTTAAGTCAAAATCAGAGCGATATGCCAAGCCATATAATTCCTTCTGTCCAAACGGATATTGATACTCAATATCTAAAGTTCTTTGCGAATAGTGAGCCCTATCTTCTTGGGATATTTCCTTAAAATACAAATTTTCACTCTTGACGCCAATATGCCCAAGCCACCTCTTCATTTCACCTAACCAATAATCAAAATATTTTTCCCAATCTTTTTCTTCAACAAAATATTCAAAATCCATTAAATCAAATTCTCTGGTCCTAAAGATGAAATTTCCCGGAGTAATTTCATTTCTAAATACTTTTCCTTGAGCCGCGATGCCAAAGGGCAATTGTTTGCGAGTGGTTTGCAAAATAGTTGGAAAATTAACAAACATCGCCTGCGCCAACTCGCCTCTTAAATAAACTTCGGACGACTCCTCTTCCGTTGGCCCGAGATGAGTTTTAAATAACAGATTAAAAACCTTGGATTTGGTCAACTCACCACCGCAATCAGGACAATTATTTTTAATCTGATCCGCTCTGAAGCGATTGTGACATTTTTTGCACTCTACCAATGGATCAGTAAAATTTTTTATATGACCCGAAGCCTCCCAGACTTTTGGGTTCATAATAATTGCCGGATCAATACCAACCATATCTGTTCTTTGATGAACAAAAGTTTTCCACCATTCTTGCTTAATATTATTTTTTAATTCAACGCCTAAAGGGCCATAATCCCAAGAGTTTGCCAGTCCGCCATAAATCTCCGATCCCGGAAAAATAAAACCGCGGCGCTTGGCAAGACTTATTATTTTCTCCATTAAGTCCATGCTCATATAATAATTAAAAGCTTACGATGCCGCTAGTTCCAACGCTTGCATCATCTGGCAAAGCAGTTGTTATCGCTGGAGCAATATTGAATAGCTCCGCATTTGTAAATTCATCGTTCGCCGTTATCTTTGTTTCCCCAAGAAGAGTCATATACTGTCCAACATTTGATCCGGAAGGAATCGCTTGTATCTGAAAAACAGCCTCCAACGGCTTGCCAATAACGCCTGTCGTCGCTCCAATTCTATTTATCCTCCAAATAACTTCATTGGAACTCAAATTAAATGCCGGCTTACTGTCAATATTGCTTTTAATGTTACTTATAAAAGTCACTCCCGTTGGCAGTTGAGCTTTAATAACTATATCTTTGATGTCGTTGGCGTAATTAAACACCAGCCAGTGAACAGTGTAATTTGTAGACGCGCCAGATTTTGGAGGCATGGGACCACTATTAACGACGCCCGAATCGGCATCTCTAAAGTAACCCTTTGACTCCACTTTTACTTGTCCCGCGACTTTTGTTTCTAGTTCCGCTTTGTTGGAATATTCCTTGCTATTGGCTTCGGCTTCTATTTTAAGAACAAAGTTCCTGTCTCCCAATCTTTTGATTCCATAATCATTTTTTACCTTAATCGAAAAAGTAACTGATCCACCGTCTTCGTCTAAGTTGGAATTTTTCCAAACGATTTGATTGCTTCCCGGCTGAATAAAACCACCGTCATAGACTTGTATGGTTGAAAGATCAAAAACAGAGCCAATTAACTTAACCTTTATGTCAGCCTTTTGTGAGTAGCCAATACCGTAGTTCAGCGTATCTCCAGGCTTAGCCACATAATCACCACCAGTTTCGTTAAGATCAATTCCTATGTATAATGGTGATTCTTTAGTGCTGATAGACACTTTTGCTTGAGCAAGCAAATATTTGGCTGACTGAGATTCTTTTGAGATGGAAGCCACAAAATCTAAAGTGCCCGTCGTATTACCTAACAACTTACCAAATATCGATAAGTTGCCAGAAGAACCTTTTCTTAATGAATCTAAATTCCAAACATTTTTCTTTAAATCAGGTTCTATGCTGGATTTTTCATAAGAAAAATCTTTGGGATAACTAACCTCTAAATACAAATTTTCTAAATCCACATCTCCAGTATTTTGATAATTAATTTTAAAACTGATTTTTGCTCCATTAACAACCTCCTTGGGAGCTTCTATTGTAAGACTTACCGGAACCTGCACTGATGGTATTTCCCACATCTGTTTTTCTTGAAAACGTGAGCCGACTCCTTCCGGCATGTAACTAAGAAGCGCCTCTATTTTCCCTTGCTTGGCGGCCATAAGTTTGTAAGTAACTTGAGTTAAGCTTCCACTACCTAAGTTGCCAAAATTTTTCACTTCAAAAGCCTTATCAGGAGAATTGCCAAAAAACACCACTCCCTCTGGCAAGGAAAGCGACAACTTAACATTCTGCCAAGTGTTTCCGGAGTCATTATTAATATTTACAACTAAATCAAAAGGCGCTCCTGCATATAAATTGCTTTCTGACTGAAAGTCTACATGACTTTTAAAAGTATTGTCGGAATTGTAGAAAAAGTAGAAACCGAGAGCTACAACTGTTGTGACTATTAAGAGAAGTCCAATGACTGACCAAAACCCAGAGAAAAACCTAAACATGTTCACTATTTAACCATCAAATTGACTCGGAGTCAAAATATGACACTTTTCCACGATCGTGGAAAAGTGTCATATTTTGAGGCACGTCTTATCTTGAATAGCGCAACCATTACAGTAAAAACTTAATTCCTTAAAAGAAAAATGGGAGGGGTTTTTGTCGCAAATGACACAAGAGGCAAGCTCCGGACTGTAACCTAAATTATTTAAGACAACACTAATATTGGGATAATTTTTTTGACGCAGCGTCTGCAAAATGGTCCACAAAGGAAAATCTGGTTCGTTCTCCATGGTTAATTCCTGCACCGCCTTAATAATTTTGAGAAAATCCAAAGACAGTCTTTCTTTCCTTAAGGCGTCTATAACTTGAAACGAATTTTTGTGAACTAAACGGATGTCCACTATATTAAGCGGCTCAAGGTGCGGATTTAATTTTGAAATAATTTTACGCGCGCTGGTGATTTTTGCCGCAACTCTTCCAAGTTCTTTGGTGTACAAAAAAACGCGAGCGTCAAACTCTCCACTATTCTTTTTATCCAATACTATGGCTTCTGTAAAATACTCTCTCATTAGAACAATTTAATTCTAATAAACTTTGCCAAAAAACGGAAAACTTATTAAAATAGAGAGGCTCGCGTTAGCGAGCGAAGGCGGGTATCGTATAACGGCATTACCACAGGTTTCCAACCTGTTGACAGGGGTTCGACTCCCCTTACCCGCTCCACAATCAATTTTAGATTTACGACGCTTCGAAAGAAAGTCTTTGCATACTTACTGGCTACATTCTTTGGCTTGTATTGGCATTGCTTCTATCATGGCCTGCTAATTGGCGGGCTAAGCACAAAACACAATAAAATTCAAAAGCCCCCTTCATGGGGGGGCTTATTCCATACAACAGTCCGAATCGTAAAAAGAAGAAAATTTACGTTTAAATTCACAAACATCCGAGTGTTTAAGAACCGCCTCAAGATCAGTGGGGTAATGAAACATTAAAACGCCATTGGGATATACGCGCGCTGTAGTTGAATAACCACATCCTATGCAGTAAAAAACAATATCATTATTTTTTTCTGTAATAGCATACGGCATTGCTGATCATCTCCTTTGCATTGCTGTAAAACAACTAGTTGCAAGATACAGTTAAAAATAAAAATTGTCCAGTTTTAAAAAACAAACAGAAAATTATAAAAATAGAAAGGGGTTGTGAGATTTCTCCCACAACCCCAGTCAGAGTACACCCCATGGCTATTCGCCGTAAGGGGTGCAGTCGAAGTGGTAGCCGCAGCAAAGGCAGAGAGCGAGCTCGTAGATCACGATGTGATCTTCCGTGCGTCCGCACTTCTTGCAACGCTTCGCCTGTACCACTCTGTACCGCGCCATCGGCTGTCCACAGTGACAGCTCATCCAGTAGGTCTTCTTGCCGAAGATTCCTGGATTGGGCTCGCGCCGCTTCTCGCCGACGTTTTCCCACTCCGGCCCGTGATCAAGGCACCTGCCATGACGACACTGACCGTGGGGACACTTCTGGCCTGCAAGGTTGCTATGGTCCATAGCAATCCTCCTTTCTGGCCACCCGTTTTCTTAGG
>CAYICO010000040.1:0-4757 GCA_964361935.1 uncultured Candidatus Saccharibacteria bacterium | reverse complement strand
TAACCTTTCCTAAATAGTGCTCCCGAGAGGTATCGAACCTCTATTTAGGGATTAGAAGTCCCTCGTTCTGTCCATTAAACTACGGGAGCATGTTTTTTTACGCCCAAATAATCTATCAAAGCCATTTTCCAACCTAAAATCCTTCTAAATAAATTCTTATCATGAACTATTATCCCGCAAGTGCCATTATATAACACATTTCTTCTTTGAAGCAAAGTGCTTTGTTTTATGTAAACTTTTTGAAATTGTGTTTTAGAAACATCTGTGATTTTGGACCAGTACTCAATGACGTTTGAAGGTGAATGCAAGTTATGCACATGAAGAGAGATTCTGAATTTACCTTTCTCAACATTACAGATCTCTCTAAACCAACGCATCATCAATACAATCATAAAGGGATCGGAGTTGGTAAATTTAACCCTTTCACCTTTATGCTTATCTCCTTCCGCCCAATACAGAGAAATTCCAGAAATAAATAGAGGGTTGTTAATTAACTCATAAAATTCCTTTTTGCTTTCATTAATAATTTCTTTTGTTTTATCTAATCGTTTTTGGTGTTTATATTTACCTAATTTATAACGAGCTAATTCGGTTTTTTTTAACAAATCTATTTTCTGTTTATTAGTTAGCTTAATATCACTTAGCCAAATACTTAAAGTGCTCTTTGAAACTTTAATATCTTTAAGAATATCAGAATAACTTCGTCCATTTTTCCGCATTACAATTGCTTTTAACTTTTCATTCCACTTCATATTATCATGATATTATAATGGATTACGTAGTGCAATAGTTGCAGTTCATTTTTTTTTGTACAAAATTTATGTTAATCTCTCAAAAAGCGATACGTTCTTCGCTTTGTAGCGGGGTGTAGTATAACGGTAGTATACATACTTTGGGAGTATGCGGCCCGGGTTCAATTCCCGGCACCCCGACAGATGCAAATCAGACTAAATAACTTTAACGAAAATCCATCCGTCTTTATGCGCTCCTGCGGCTATTCTTTCGATAGACAAGAGGGTGAAGAGTGGTCTTTTAAACGCCACCTAAGCAACCAAGACTATCCCCGCTTCCACGCCTATGTTCATCAGGAAGAAGACGCTCTGGTGGTCAACCTCCATCTTGACCAAAAAAAACCAAGCTATGGAACAAATCATGCGCACAGCGGCGAGTATGATGGCAGTTTAGTTTTGGACGAGTGTGAGCGCATCAAACTCTTCCATCGCTAACTTAAATCTTTGATTAAGATTATTGATGGAGTTTGCTTCCTGATTCATCAAAAGCAGCAACTCTTTCAATCTGTCCTCCCTGTTTTGTATTTTGCCCTCAAATTTCGCTTTTAATAGTTCAAATAGTTGATTTAAATGATCATTATAGGAGATCAAATGATTAATAATATTAATCTCTTCTCCAACGGCTTCGGTAGCCAAATCCCTCGCCTTCCTTGGTTTAATATCTGACAAAGACCCCGCCATCTGATTGAGATAATTAGATAATTTTATAGCTTCATTTCTAGCAGATTTATTGTGATCTAATTCACGATAAACCGTATCAATAGCCGATTGATAATTCCTGCGATTTTCGTCTTGAGAAATTGTCTCTAAAGACTTGAGAGTGTCATTAGACATCTTCACAATATTTTCGGCAATAACAGCGCCAGCTATCCTAGAGTTAACAAACTCCTCCGGAACAAACTTCCCCCCATCAGCAATTTTATAAGCGCCAAAAATAGCTAAAGTTGTGAGGAAAATAGAAATAACGGCTATTTTCACCTTATCCGACATAACTAGTATATACTTATCAATCTCCTATAAAAATGCAATAATGCCATAACAGCTTACATGAACATCCTCTTGTTTAGTCTGGGAGCAACTCTGTCTACCTTTTTAGGAGGTTTATTTGCTTTGTGGTTTAAAGACAAACTGCACCTAATACTGGGGTTTAGCGCAGGAGCAGTTTTGGGCGTTGCTTTTTTTGATTTGTTGCCAGAATCCATTGAACTTGCAAGTAGCAGCTATAGTTTAAGTTTTACAATAATGGTTGTTGCTATTGGCTTTGTAGTTTTTATGGTTCTTGATCGCCTAATTTCACTTCATCCTCACAGCGAAACAGATGGCAATCAAAATCACAGAGGAAAATTAGGGGCTGGCAGCGTAACAATTCACAGCTTTATGGATGGATTGGTAATTGGCATCGCCTTCCAAGTTTCGGAGGCGGTTGGATTAGTTGTAACAACAGCAATTTTAGCGCACGACTTCTCTGACGGAATCAACACCGTTGGCCTAATCCTTAAAAATAAAGGAACCACGAGACAGGCCGCGGGGTGGTTGTTTTTAGATGCAATCGCTCCTGTTGCGGGAGCGGTATCAACTATGTTCTTTTCTCTTAAAGAATCCTCCTTAGGCATAGTCCTAGCTGTTTTTTGCGGTTTCTTTTTATATATTGGCGCTGGCGATCTCTTGCCGGAGAGTTACCACCATCATCCAACTTTTTGGACAACCGCCATGACTATTTTTGGCATATTGTTTATCTTTATAGTAGTCAAGCTTGCAGGTTTATAAATAAATAGTCATAATAACCTCATAATGAATAAGGCAATTGTCACCATAGCCTTGTTAGTCATGGCGGCCGTAGCCGTCTATTTGTATTACTTTAACTTCAATCACAAACCCCCAACTAAGATAGAGTCATTAGAAGGTTTATCAGAAGAATTGGATTCCCTACTAAATAAGCAGGGTAACTAACCTTGGTTCTGTTCGTTCTATATGTTGGAAGAAGATAAACATATAAGAAGGGCGCAGAAAGGAGAAGCGGAGTCCTTTGGTATCTTGTACGACCATTATTCTGTGCCAATTTATCGGTTTATATTTCTTAAGGTAAATAACAAGTCGTTAGCGCAAGATTTACTTCACGAAGTGTTTCTAAGCGCCTGGCAGAACATTAATAACTATAGCTACAAGGGGTTTCCCTTTTCCAGCTGGCTTTACCAGATAGCAAGAAATAAAGTGATAGATAACTATCGAACAAAAAAAGATTTTGTGACAATAGATAACGAGGAAGATCGACTGATAACGCTAACCTCAGAGAAAGTGATTGATCAAAATTTGAGCATGGAAAAAGTTAAGGAGGCGCTTAGTCAACTTTCCGAAGAGCATAGCAATGTTATCATTTTAAGGTTTATTAATGATCTGTCTCCAGCGGAAATTGCTCTAGCGCTTAATAAAAGCGAAGGCGCGGTTAGATTAATGCAGCATCGAGCTATAGCAAACTTAAAAAAAATTCTAAACAAACAATAATGAGCTACGATTATCTGGTACATTACTTAAAATCATTAAAGTCTATAAAACCTGATGATGGTTTTTTGTTGCAATCCAGAAATATAATTTTAAGTCAGACCAGCAAGCCCTCATATGTTTTCCGTCTTAAAAATGAACTGTTAAATGTTTTAAAGTTTTCTTTTGCCGTTGGTCTAACAGCGGTCATGTTTCTGTCTTTGGGAGGCAAGTTGTTTCCAAAAAATAACATTTTTGTAGCAAGTTTGAACAATAAAAATTTGGTTAAAGAAAGTTTGAAGGCTGACATAGATATCCAGCTGGCAGAAGCAAAATATTATAAAGAAACCACAGCGCAAGTTACGCTGGCTTTAAATGAAATAATTAAAGATGAAAATAACCCTTCGGTTACCCGCCTCTTAAAGAAGAGTTTGAAATAAAATGCATCGAATTCACAAAGCAGCAATCATTGCTGGATTTTTTCTCGGCATAATGGTCGTTGTTTACGGCAAAGATTTAAAACCGGCTCTTAATAATGTCGTGGAAAGCTTAGAACAATTAATAGCGATTAAAAATAGCGATTTATCGTCAACGGAAAAAGATAGTATAGAGACAGAGGCCAAAAAAACGGCTTTTAACAGAATTCTTGAACTATCTATAGAGGAAGTGAAAAATCTCAAAAAAAAGCTAGAGCAATTCAGTAATTTTCCAAAAGAAGAATTTATCCTCTTAAATCAAAGCTACGTAAGCAGTCTTTCTGATTACCAATCTTATTATGAATTAGTACGCCAACAGGTTAACAAAAATATAAGCTTGAACGAGTTGGTGGATTTGGCTCAGAAATTACAAAATTGGAGAGAAACTAACTATCATAAGCAAATAAATAAAATAACCAACTTTATATTAATAATTCAAAATCAATCTATACTTCAAGTAACAGAGAACAGACTGCGTAAAATTAGCCGAGATTCTAAAGCAATAAAAAGTCTTTTAAAAATAACAAAATGGAACGAAGCGGATGCGCTTCTAGAAGAAGCTGGGGGATTCGTTAAAAAAGCCAGAAAAATAAACGATGATGCGCAAGATTTATTCTTGAACCAAGAAGTGAAACAAAGTGATTCTAAAATAGAATCACTTATTAAGGAATCAACAGAAAATATCACAAAGGCCTATCAGAACTTTATAAATTTAGGAGAATTGGTAAATAATAATCCCCGCTTCTAGCGGGGATTATTATTTTTTTAAAAAAACTCTAACGCTTACTTCACAGCCTCCTTAAAGAGCTTTCCTGCTCTGAACTTTGGCTTAGTTGAAGCGGCAATTTTAATTTTTTCTCCTGTTTTTGGATTAACACCCATTCTTTCAGCTCTCTGAACTACCTTAAAAGTACCAAATCCCGGAAAAGCAACTTCACCGCCACCGGCTAATGTTTTTAAAATCAAATCTAAAAATGCATCTACTGCTTCTACTGCCTTTTTTTTACTTTCT
>CAYICO010000039.1:0-4758 GCA_964361935.1 uncultured Candidatus Saccharibacteria bacterium | reverse complement strand
CCACTTATCTCTTTTTCCAAAATCATCAACTATAAAATACTTACTAGCTAATTCCACGTCTTCCTTTCTTAAAGCATCCACAAATAATTTCAAAGTTTCTTCCGGTGTCGCGCCGCCATAATCGTCCGCCATCATTGCCTGCTCATAATTCTTCACAAACTCCTCGCCACCAGCCGCATCACCAACGTCAGCGCTCCTATTCTTCCAAACAGTCCCCCAATAAAAAGCTCCGAGCCCCACCGCAACAACCGCCAAAACAATTAAAAAATATTGACGCATTTCTACAAGTTTCATAATCAATCCAACATAACACGCCAAATTTAAAAATCCACCAAAATTATTCACTATTTTTATCAAAATATAAACAATAACTTCTATTTGTGAAAATGTGTCGTTTCTATACGATCGTATAAAAAAGACACATTTTATAAAGTCCCTAGTTCTTTCACGCTAAAAATACGAACATACGACAGCAAGCTAAAATCTCTAAGATACTGCAAAAACAACTTTGGCAAAACTATATTTCCCACCCAAACACTTTTTTGCACTTGTTTAAAATCAAGCGCTACTAATTCAATTCTCAACTTATCTCTCTTAAACCTTTCTTTTTCCGGAACGTCAAAAATAATTACAGTTTTAATATCATTACTTTTATTTTCTGAAGTTATTTTTTGATATGTATTGTACCTATTAATTTTATTGAGATGTTTAGCAACGTAAGCCTTACCTATTTCTGTAATCCTCCAAACTCCCCAACCACTTCGTTTAACTAAACCACTTTTCTGCAATCTGGAAAGAGCGGTTCTAAAAGCAATATTATTAGCACTTTTTAAAGTTTTTAAATTTCTGTTCCTTTTTAGATAATCCTTAGCTAAGGCGGTAATGATTTTTGCTCCAGCTCTGCCACTAGAAACAGAAACTAAAACAATTAACATTAAAGTTGTTAGATTAATAAGTATTTTTTTATTTTTATCGTCGTTAAATTTCATATTATACAATGTTACACTTTTATACGATCGTGTGAAAGTGTCATATTTCAAAACTTCAAATTTAAAAATCTGTTTTATAAACAAAAAACCCTCGCTCTAGCCAAAGCTAAAACGAGGGTTGAGGAGCTAAGGGACTCAGCGCCTGAAGGGCTGAACGCCTCAGTTTCCAAGAGCCTGACTTGCGAAGACCGCCGCGAGGTTGTCGCCACCGAAGACGCAGCCGAGCCAGCAATAGCCCCAGCGCCACCTCCTGTCGCCGTCCCAGTAGAGGTAACGAACAAACAGGTGATCGTCCGAGCTACAATCGTCCGAGCTACAATCGTCCGAGCTACAGTAGTAGACATCTCCTAAAAAGTAGACACACTTGCCTTTCCAATTCTTGGGGATGAGATGCTGGTTTTCAGATTCGTATAAGTAATCGAGGATATTAGCGTTCAGGACTGGCTTTTCAGCCAACATCCTACACAATTGGTGACCCACGATCCCGTCTAGCTGGCCTTTAGCGAGGAAGAGTTCGACCTTCCTGCCGTTAGCATAGAGATCTTTTTCTCGACGCTCCAGCCGAACCATGCCGCCCTTACGATGTTTGGCCCCCCTGCCTCGCAGACTCCAACCTGAAGGGATATGGGGGTAGATGTCGCAGTTGACGATATTATCGCGGTTGTCATTTAGTTCCTTTTCAACATCTCTAATAAATATCTTGTTTTGTTCTAATTCTTGGAATGCAACATCTAAATCAATCATTGGATTCTCCCATCTTGTAGAATTGGGGTGTCAAAAAACTGTCACCATTATGACAATTTAATACAATTTCGTCAATAATTGAAATTTCCTCACAATATTCTATAATACAGCCACCTATGACAGCTCCCATTCGGCTATGGAAAAAAGAGACCTTGACCCGCGATACCATATTAAGACTCGCAATAAGTCCATTTACTTTAGTTGCCGCTCATTCTTCTCCTTACTTTTTACACAGACTGGTTAAATTATTTTTTAAAGATAATTCCACAAAAATTATTAGACAGAGAACAAAAAAATTAAGGGAGTTAGAAAGCAAAAAAATTGTTCATTTTCAAAAATTAGCTAACGACAGTTTAAGACTAGCCCTCACACCGATAGGTAGAACTCTAGCAGAAAGTTTTTTTCAACAAGCGGAATTAGAAAATATTAGGGTCAACGATAAAAAATGGACAGGTCAGTGGTATTTACTAATTTACGATCTGGCTGGATGTGAAAAAAACAGTAAAAATATTTTTAGAAAGACCTTGAAGAGGTGGAGTCTTTATCAAATGAGAAGAACCGTTTGGGTATCCCCCTTTGATTGTGAAAGAGAAGTCAAAAAGCTCTGCAGCGCATTGGGCGTCAATCAAGAGAAAATAATTTACACTGCCGTCAAGAAAATATCCGACGAAAAAAAAATAAAAGCCCACTTTGGAGTTTAGGCTTTTATTTGTTTAGGTGCAGATAATCAAAAATATTTAAAACCGCCAGAATTGCATCCCCCGCAGAGATATTATTTTGTTTGTACAAAACATCACTGACATCGCCCGCAGCCCAAATCCCATCAACAGAAGACTTTTGGGTTTTGGGGTCCACCACAATCTCTCCAAAGTCGTTTGTTTTTACTAAGTCTTTAACAAAATCACTATTGGGTATGTTGCCTATTTCAACAAAAACGCTATCTATAGTTAATGATTTTTCTTCACCAGTTTTTAAATCCTTGTACTTCAATCCGGTAACAAAATTTTCTCCTAAAATTTCCTGAACAATGGCATTATAAAAAACGGTCATCTTTGGCATCGCTAAAACCTTCTCTTGAGTAACAGGATCGCCTTTTAATCTGTCGCCTCGATTGAGAAGATAAAGTTTGCTCGCATAGGAATTTAAATCCACCGCGGATTCAAGTCCCGAATTACCGCCTCCCACTATGGCAACCGTTTTATCTTTAAACAATGGCGCATCGCAGGTCGCACACCAAGCGACCCCCTTGCCATCAAGCTTATCCTCGCCCGGAACACCCAAACGACGACGCGAACCGCCAGAACAAATTAGAATAGTTTTAGTTTCAGCGCTTTTGCCATTTCTCGTACTAATAATGAAACCAGCATCCACCTTTTCAATCTTATTGACGCGATCGCTGTCCCAAATATCCAAGTCAGACCGATAACTGCGCAAATGATTCTCCAACATTTTAGCCAATTCCAAACCAGTAACAGACTTTGCGCCAATCCAATTTTGGACATCGTTGGAAACAATAGACTGCCCACCAAAAGAATCTGCCACTAAAAGTGTTTTCATTTTTTTTCGAGCAGCGTAAACACCAGCACCGATACCAGCCGGTCCACCGCCAATAATTACTAAGTCGTACATATTATTAAATACCTAAAGCCTTAGATAGGGCTGAACGATCAAAACCGACAAAAATTTCCCCATCAATGTCAACTACGGGCACGCCTAATTGATGAGATTTATCTACCATGTCCTGACGCGCTTTCATATCTTCGGCAACATTATATTCCTCATACTGAACTCCATTTTTATCAAAAAGCTCTTTAGCCATTTTGCAGTAAACACAAGTTGGAGTGGTGTAAATTTTCACTGTCTTCATGTTCCTATTATAAATAAAAAGAATCCCCGCTATCAAGCGGGGATTCTTTTTATTTTATCTGAAAGAAGGTCTGCGAAAGTTTTTTGTTCTTTCACGATGACATTCTCTGCAGAGCAATTGCTGCAAACGAGCTGGATCTGGCTGAAACGGCAACTCTTTTATGTCGCCGTTGCATTTAGAACACTTCCAATCTCCTTGAAACATTTGCCTCTGTTCTCTATTGAATTCCATTTAAATTATTTATGTTTTAACGCCCTTTCGTTAGTCTATGAACTTGCCTTAAAGGGCGCGTTCTACAACTAAACTTTTATCAGTATACTCTAAAGGATGGTAAAAGTCAACTATTTCGACTATAATGGACTGTAAATGACACCCACGCTTAAACTTAAGCAGCTTATCCTGGTAGTTGGCGATGTGACAGTGTTTTATCTAGCGCTCGCTTTAACGCTATTTATACGCTACCAAGAGCCGTTTTCAAGCGAGATTTTAAACGCGCATTTAAGGCCTTTTAGCCTTGTTTTTGCAATTTGGATCTTAATTTTTTACATAATCGGCCTTTACGAAGTGGGATCTCTAAAAAACACTTTTAACTTCATTAAAAAAATAATCACATCTCTTGTAATAAACGCGGTTATAACAATATTCTTCTTTTACTTTGTAACTGCTTATGGCATCGCCCCAAAAACAAATTTATTCATATTTCTATCGCTAATATTTTTACTTGAATATGCTTGGCGTACAAACTATAACAGTTTCTTAATAAAGGGATCGCCGACAATTAAAGCGCTAATGGTCGGATCAAGCCCCGCCGCCAAACAATTAATCACCGCTGTTCATAATAATCCTCAACTTGGTTATGAATTAATTTTCTTGGAAAGCCCCGAAGAGATATCTCAAACAATAATTTCTCAAAGAATAGATGTGGTAATAGTGCCAAATCATGTCAAAAGAGATTCGAGAGTAGCTCAAGTCATATATAAAAATCTTATTACAGGCACCAATATAATTGATCTGTCCTCTTTTTATGAATTGGTGTTTAACAAAATACCAATTTCTGAATTAGAAGAGTTTTGGTTTTTGGAAAATTTAATAAACAGGCAAAATATTTATGATTTTTTTAGAATGCCTTTAGAAATATTACTGGCAACGGCGCTTGGA
>CAYICO010000038.1:0-4888 GCA_964361935.1 uncultured Candidatus Saccharibacteria bacterium | reverse complement strand
GCATTAAACGAACCATTTAGACTTTGGAATTTTGACTTTTTGATAATATTTAAGCGGTGAGCGGTTGAGTGGCGTGTAAAAATTACTGTAATGAACAACTCTTTCAATGGTTACTTTTGTTGTTTCGGGATTTTTAAGGGATATGTTCGGCGATCCTTTAAAAATAAAAGAAGGTTTTATTGCCGAGGCTTCGGTTGCAGATTCAATATTTTTCTCTTCGTGTAAAACAAAAGGTTTGTCCTGTAATTTATTTTGAACTGGCGATCTCAAAGGTGTCGGAGCGATTGGCGGCGCGCTGGATGGTATATTGAATTTTAATAATTTAGTATCTACTCCGGTTGTCAGAAGATCGTCGGCAATCGGCCCTAAAATTTTTTCATTTACGGATTCAATAATGTTTTTAGCTGCAATCTCATCAACTGACAGATCGCTAGAAATTTCACTGGTAAGATTCTCTGGTTTTAGGTCTTGCGTAACTAGTCTTAATATGATTTTAGATAAGGCTAATTCTTGTTCTTCTTTTAAGTTAAATTTTATAATAATGCCAGCTAACTTCTCTTTAATCTCATTAGAGGTAAGCCAATTTTTAATTGGCTCCGGCAAACTTTTGAAAACTAGGTTTAATACCATGGGAATATTATATCTTATTTGTTTCCGGTGGGGGCATCGGCGGTCTGATGACCGGCGGAGGAGTGGTGGTGGGTTTGGACTGTTGTTGGGATATAAAAGAAGGTGGCAATGGATATTGGGGTTTCATTGAAGCCCCCTCTGTTCCTACTTTTATCGGAGTTTGAAAGGCGGGTTTAGTTCTTCTCACAAGCTCATCCATTCTTGGTACGCTGGTCCATCCTCCGGAAAGATCAGTTCTCATTATTTTTGTAAAAGATTCCAGCTTGCTTCTTTCCAGTGGACTGCTTTTGTCTATATTGCCCAAAATAGTTCTTACTATCGCCTCCCTTTGTTTGTCGGTGCCATGCGCTCCCAGCCTACTAATTTGATCTTCCTTCAGTTTAACTACCAGATTCATATCTTCAAAAGATTTATAACTGATTTTATCTACATCTTCAGGCATGACAAGCTCTGACATTACCGTGTTTATATCAACTCCAAAATCTTTAGATAGATCGGGCATAAACTTTAAAATACCTCTATCGCCACTCTTAACAGCCGCTTTTCTAAATGGTTCAAAAGCTTTGCTGATCATCCTTCTTTTCTCTTCCTCTGTCCTTCCTTCTAATTGTTCTTTAGGCACTAGCAAATCTATTTCATCTCTTTGCGCTAATGCCATGGCCATAGCGGCAGCTTTTTCTTGATCCTCTAGAGTGGTTTTAAGACGAGCGGTCTGTATTCTTTTTTCCGTGGACATGGATTTATATTCTTTATTAAAATCAGCTCTTCGTTCGGACGGACTTTTACTAATTTTCTCACCAGCCGTTCCCTTAAAAACTTGGGTCGCCCTGCCACCCATAAAAGATTCTCTAATCTTAGTGGCAAGATTCTCCAGTCTTTGAGCCGCGCCTTGTCCTATTTTTGCGCCTGTCGCGCTCTTTCCCATTAATCCTCCTACCGTTCCCCCAACTCTCCTTCCGGTTTGGTTAAGTATCCAGTTTCTCATATTAGTTGCCGTTGCAATTGCGGTATCAGCCCCGACAGCGCCCAATTTTTTGGCGGTGAAAAGACCACCAATAAGCAACCCCAAAACAACAAGCATCTGACCAATATTGGAAAAAGGCGCGCTCATAACATTTAAAAACTGGGTGAAAGCTTGCCCCGAAGTTTCATTAATTTGAAAGGCTAGGCTTGTGGGAGATGTTGGAGAGTTGGCTTTTACGTTGACCATTAAAATTGATAAATAAATGAAGAAAGTGCTTACGGGCAGGAAAATGATTTGCTCTATAAACTTTGACCACCAAGATTTCCAGTGCTTCTCTAATCCGGGGAAAACCCAGAGTAAAAGCGCCATGGGCATCACTATTAAAAGAATGCTAAGTACGATATATCGGTATAAAATCATAATAGCTATAGCCAGCATTCCTTCGGCTGTAAATATTGTAAATAGTGTGACGAAAAAAGTGCTGGCAATCAAACTGAATATTCCCGCAGAAGAAGATGCAAGTCCGCTAAAGGTATCCAGTTTTGTAGCATCAACTTGTAAAAGTTTTTGAGGATTAAAGGCAAATGTTAGATTTGAGGCGAATTTTTCTAAGGAGTCTATGCTAAATCCGTCTGCTCCGCCTCCAATTGCTTTAGATACAAAAAAGGTTGTGAATACATGAGAGGTGTCAATAAAGATTCCGGCAATTGTTAAGCTGAAGTTCACTAGTAACGCGGCGGCAATTAGTTTGGCCAATGTTTTTTTCATTGCGTAATTTTCTATACGCAACATTGTGCTAAAGGCAATGACAATAATTCCTATGACAAATCCCAAATTAGTTATATCTCTTACTAGGCGCCATCCTATCAGCACTACTTCGCTGTTCATAATGGCAGTGTTTAAAATCAGACCAAACTGAATTAATAATCCAGCAAGAGTGATAAAGATGGCGCCAATAAATCCTATTACATAGTTTATGAATATAATCGGCTTTGCTACGGCTTGATCAGTGAACCAGTTAACTAATATGCCCCCAGTCGCTGCGGAAGCGGCAACTCCGACGGCAGAACCAACAGCGCCAGCGGTAGCGCCAATTGCGGTGCCGGTGTCAATCATTAATGCGCCGGTGTCAGCAAGGGGATCGGTAGATTGCGCATTAGCCAGTGAAAAGACAGTGAAAATTAAGGCAACTATAGTTAGGAAGATGCGCATGTGGTTATAGATTGTTGAACTTGCGGCAGTCGTTGGCTGACCGCTGTTTTATTGTCGTTCATATCTTTTTCTGATGCTAATTTAATCTCATTGGCTCTGGTTGGGTTGAGTAAGTTTCTTATTTCATTAAATGCGGCCGTTAAATCATGAGAATCTTTTGTCGGTGGATTTTGTAAGTGCAATTTTGCGTTAAGAAGAGGAATAGAAATATCCTGAATAGAAATTAAGTCAGCAACAAACTTATCCAGCTTTTTTTGCTCTGCGTCCAGCTCTGTTTGAGTCGCCTCTTTACCGGCAACGTTCCTATTGATTTGGCAAAATTTCAATTCGCTTAATTTATTAACAAGCGATCTTTGAGAATTGATGGATTCTTGAACATTTTTTTCAGCTGCCTGCATCGGTAATAGAGTTAAATTAATTTGTTCCAGATAAACCTTTTGCAGGTCATTAAAATCTCCCGATTTGTAGCCAATAAAATTTTGACAATCTCTAAGGGTGTCCCCTCTTAATCCGGAACAAGGTTGCTGACCGGAATATTGGCTATCTATATAGCCGCTACTGGAAGGCAAATTAGTTGTTAACACGCCTCTTAATCCGTTAACTCCTTCGCGAACTAACCTGTTTATAAGCGCGTCGCTAATAGCGGCAACATATGCAGCTAAGTCTTGAGAATTAATAATATAATCAATATCCGAACCAATTGCCTTGGCCACCAAAGCTCCGACTTGAGAGCCGGGAGTGGTGATGAAACAGTAGAAGTCCCAAGGGTTTCTTTTTGCTTGAACTTCAAATGGCACTCCGTCGACAACAAATGCTCCTGGTTTTGGATAACATCTCTTTGTCCCTAAAATTCCATTGCCGGCTAGAGCCTCTTGCGTTGAGGCAAAGACGGCGCTTGCAACGCGACTTTCTTTTTCTTCCAGAGCCATCAAGACAGCTCCATAAAAGTTGTTTTGGGGTTGCCACATCTCTCTATAAGCAATAAAACCTCCTGAGCGAAAATCTTCGTAAAAATTAAGAGCATTGCCTATTATTTTGTCTAGGGTACAGCTTATAGACCGGCTAAATCTTGGCGGTTGCATGACTGCTAATTGGAGCTGAACCCCAAAGGGGCGGCATAGCGATCCTAGTCCCAGCTCTCTTATAAGATCAGCGCTTGCAATGTTGGCGGATTGAGCAAAAAATAATTGCCAATCGGTAATAAAGAGCGGCTCCCCATTTCCTTGTATCCAGTTCACTGTTTGATCAACAACCATGTCCAACAACCTCTTTTTTAAAAGCTCTAAAGATGCGGTAAATACTTTTTTTGCTATTTCCAACGATGTTAGAGAGGCAGTACTGCCGGCTGTTGCCGCTGCCGCGCCAATGAGAGCGGGATTTGTTTCAAATGTCAGAGCTGCGACTTGAGCTTGCGCCGAAAAAGCCCACAGGGATAACAATAATAAGAATATTTTGCAGTATAGCTTTATCATTTATCTTGTGGTGAGCTTTGTCGAACCATAATTTCAGTCTTTAAGTTCTCAAATTCTTTATTAATAGTTTCTGAATATTGCAGCGCTAGCAGGGCTTGCACCGGATCGTTTTCATAATTTTTTAGGGTTTCAGCCACTCTTTTTTGACCTGTGAGCAAACTAATCTCTTTTTGATGTATGGCAATCAAATTTTCCGGAACAAGTAATTTATAAAATTCGTCAATTGTTTTGTTATATGATTCTAATAATTGATCAAAGTTGTTATTTTTAGCGTTTTCCCATTTTAAAGTAAGATTGACGAAATTTTTCAAAATGATGTCCTGAAAGTTTTTGAAGTAATCTTTATTTTCTCCTATGTTTAAATCGGATTTTTCAACTGCTGGTTGAAAGTATGCGGAATCGAAATTTTTTAAAGCATCGCCGATGGCATTTTGCGCAAAATTTTCAGTGGACAAAACCGACAAAACCTTTTCTTTATTGGCTGTTTGCGGCCCTTGAGGATTTTTTTCTATAATCATTTGGCTGATTTTGGAAGCTAAATCACGAGTTAGATTTTCCGATTTTAACGGATTGTTATTATTTGGAAGATTGAAGTATCGCGTGGGCTCTT
>CAYICO010000037.1:0-4927 GCA_964361935.1 uncultured Candidatus Saccharibacteria bacterium | reverse complement strand
CTTAAATATCAAACTTAGCGAAGTTACAATAGATAAACTTGATTTGGAAATCGAATCCCTGCAATATGACACAGAAAAAACCCAAGACAAAATTGATCTTAGAAAAGTGGCAATAGATAAAATACTTAGAGAAATACAGTCACAAGACATTGAGGATCCTTTAATAGTTTTTTTGAAAAATAAAACTCTCGCAGAGGGAATAGCAGAAAATCAGTCTCTTAGCGATGTTAAAGATCAGTTGTACGAAGAGGCTAAAAATTTAAAGACGCTAAAAACAGACTTGGATGAGAAGCTAGACAACGCTTCTAAGAAAAAGTCAAGTAAGGAAAAAGAGCAGCAAAATTTAAAGGTCCGCAAATCTTTAGTGGAAGAGGAAAAAAGGGAAAGACAGAAATTGCTTTCGGACACTAAAAATCAGGAGAAGGTTTATCAGCAAATAATTAGTGATTTGGCCAAAAAACAAACTCAAATTGCTGAAGATATCGAACAATTTGAAGCTGAACTGCGTGCCAGAATTGATCCTAATGCATTGCCAGCGCGTCGAGCAGGTGTTTTGAGTTGGCCGATTCTAGGTAAAAAGATGACTCAAGGCTACGGAGCAACTTCTTTTGCGCGTTATGGCTACAGAGGTAAATGGCACAATGGCATAGACATAGGAGCGCCATTAGGAACATCTATTGTGGCCCCAGACGATGGCGTTGTGTTAAATACAGGTAATCAGGACCAGTATTGTCGGAAGGGCGCCTACGGCAAATATATAGTGGTAAGACACTCAAACAATTTAGTAACGCTCTTTGCCCATCTCTCACAGATGGCTGTTTCTCCCGGTTCTCAAATCAAAAGAGGAGACGTAATTGGTTACGTAGGAAACACAGGATACTCCACGGGATCCCATCTACATTTCACAGTCTACGATGGAAATAGCTTTAGCATGAGATCCAGTAGAAGTTGCGGACCAATGCCGTCAGGAGGAGACATTAATCCATTAAACTATTTAGATTCGCAAGGTTTGGCTTTATACATAGAAGCCATAGACCAGAGTGGCGGCTTACATGATCATAATGAGTAATGTGTCGCAAAAGGTATATTGTGCGACACTATGCCCTATTAACTATTTAGATGTATATTATTTGAATGTATCAGTTTAATAATGCTGACCATTTTAAAGAGCAATGCGGATATACTATTGATGGTATCTGGTATCCCCGAGTCACTAAGATAGTAGAGATAAAAGCGAAGCCGGCTTTATATAAATTTTATGCGGAACTGGGAACATTTCAGGCGGGCGAAGACATAAAAACAAAATCAGCTGCTGAAGGCACTCTTATTCATGAGGCTTTTGAAAAAATTTTAATAGGCGAGTCCCCTGCCATCGACCCCTCAATTGCTCCGGCGATAAAAGCGGCTGTAGATTTTATAGGAAGAAATAAAATTCAAGTTTCTCCGGAGTATGTGGAAAAAAGAGTTGTAAATCCCAAGCATCGCTACGCCGGCACCGTAGACACGCTTGCTTTAATAAACGGCAAGTTCGGAGTTTTGGATATAAAAACATCTCAATCAATATATAGGGATTATAATTTACAAACATCGGCTTATGTTGACGCCCTTAAAGATCAGTTTAAAAATTTACAAACTCGCTGGATCATGCGTATTGATCAAATTAGAACTTGTAAGCTATGCGCCTCGACCCTAAGAAGCAAGGGCGGGAGAGATAAAATACGCAAGCCCTATCCCCAACCGTATGGGTGGAAAGATTGCCTAGACAAAGAAGGCTGTGGAAAACACGAGTGGATGGAACTAAAAGGAGTAGTAGAATTAAAGGAATTTCCCTATTGGCAAGAGGATTTTCAAGCTTTTTTGGGAGCTAAGAAATTATGGGAATGGGAGAATGAATATTGGTTGAAACAGGTTGGGTACTTGCTATAATTAAGTTATGAGACGAATTTTTTCTTTTTTGTTGGTTATTTTTTTATTTAGTAATCTTTTAGTCGCAGAGGCTCAAGATGCTTCCAAGAGTGTAGGTGCTAGTGTAGGTAGCAACGGTGGCTATCCAACCAAGAGTGGTGGTTTTTTTGGAGCTGTGTCAGGGTTTTTGCGCCGACCAGTTCAACAGACTCGTCAAGGTGGTTGTCCCTTGCGCTCATCGCGCCCATTGGTTTTTTGTAAACCACCTTCCGTGAATAAGTTGGAATATGTTAATGGTTGCAAAGTGTCAATTTGCGTTCTGCCAACAAAATTAGAAGGCGCTCCGTGGTTTCGTCGAGCCCAAAATAGTTATGAAAATTTATTAGGTTCTTATTATTACATTTTTACAAGTGAAGGGGACATAATGCCAGTAACTTCTACTTATGTTCCTCCCCTCCCCGCTTCGTCTGTCTCTGCTCCAGAGCCAATGTCAATAAACATTTATTATCCTCCTCCAATGCCAGTAGGAACTTATCCGATACCGACCGATCCAGCTACATATCCCGGATATGTATCGGAGACTGCTACAGCTTTATTAAATACATACAACAATCCACTGACAGGCATGTCTCAACAAACTGCTGATGCTGGATTAAATATATCCCAGGCAACAAACGATTTTCCAATACGATACGCCAATGATTCCGTCTTGCTGTCTATAGCGCAGCAAGTTAACGAGAAGTTTGCGGATGCCATAACGAAGGGTCTTGTTAGCCCAGAAGATATGAGCGAAATGGCCCAAAAACTTAATGACTCAAAGCTTGACCCTAGATTTTTATATGATGCGTTAGTATTAGCAGAGAGTCTTTCTCTAAAGGAACAAAAGCCTATTGAGAAAGCGAAAAATATAATCCCGGATCTCGTTAAAACTCCTAAAATAGATTTAATCACTAATAAGCGAGTAGTTTCAGAAGAACCGAGACCGACTGGTGTCCCAGAGGAAAAGAAAGAGAGTTTAACGCAAAGAATTTTTCCGTCTGAAGCCACAGTCAGACAAATCATTAGAACATTGAATACGTATGTGCGTGATATTCCGGTTTTGAAATTATTTTTTTCAAGCCCAGAAAGATTTAAACCAGTGTCCATGCCCGTATCTGTGGATGACAACTGGATGTATTTAGCTCAATCAGCTAACAGAGACAAACAATTAGCAACAAAATCTTACTATCAAGACCAATATTGGAAAAAAGTTAATAATGTTTCCGATTATGTAACCAAAGCCATCCCCTCTGCCCTATCTTATTCAGGAATAAATAATGGATCGTTCACATCAGCAGGTGGCATTAATTATTTTAACGAAGCTAATAATATACAACCAAATATGGTTGCTTGTTTAACCGATACTCTGCAAGGAAAAATAAATTCAGGAATTTTAGATGAGGAACTAGAAATATACGGATATCTTTTGTGGTTCTTTGATGAAACCGTAGATGCCGTAACCAGAATTTATAACTCTGACTTATCCAATAATGAAAAAATAGAAAAGATGGTCGCAATAGTGAATGGTTGTAAAAAACTCTCCAAATCAACATTTGCTTCTGTTACTGATTACAAAAATAAAATACTTGAGACTATGAATAAAGACATCTTGGTTTCTGCTCCAACAAAGACCACCAAGGCAACGATAGATAGCGTTGAGATAACTGTTTACGGCGATTTTTCTAAAGTTGGATTTGAGAATAAAGGAAAATCTAACAACTGCAATACTTTTGTTAATGAAGACGGTATTGGCGCTATAGAATGGTCTTCACCGGATAAAGCCGGAATAAGCGATAATTTAAAAGCATCCGCTTCTACAGCTCCGAATAAAGAAACTAAGTTTTTAAAAGTTACCAATTGCAGATTCCAGGTCCCCTCCAGCGCCAAAACGGTAGATGGCATTAAAGTAAAGATAGAAAGGGCCACAGAAGGCGGTAGCGAGGTGGTAAAAGATTTATCCGTTAAATTAGTAAAAGACGGAAAAATAATCGGCGCAAACAATGCCAGTTCAACCGCCTGGACTTCCAGTGACGTGGTGGGAATATACGGATCGGAGACAGATACCTGGGGCGTCACTTGGGAGCCAAGAGATTTCAACAATGTTCAGTTTGGAGTAGTTATAGCAGCTAAAAATGAGGGCGTCGCACCGGCGACCACAGCCGCGACAGCCTCAACCGCAACAGTTGCAACAACCGCGACTGCAAAAACAGAAACAGCGCAACAAAGCGCACCAACGCCAGTAGAAACTCCAATGAACAAATTGGTTAAATTTATAGCTACTAGCGCTCTTAAGCCCGGGGACAAAAATGATAATGTAGCAACTCTTCAAACAGAGATTCTGATAAAGGTGAAAATGGGGCCACAAGCAGAAAGTCTTGCCTCGTCTATTTCTAAAAAAACAGTTAAACCGGGAATGTATGGAGCGACAACCGCTGATGCCGTATTTTTCATGAAAAATGTATTGGGCGCATGGGCAACTAATAATAAAAAGACAGATGATGCAGATTTTGCTCAAATTATAAAAGACGTTAAAGGCAAAAATAAGGAATTTAATAACGCAACTTGGAATGGATTCTTAAAGTACGTTAAGGCAAACGGCTAGCCGTGCCTTATAACTAAAACATCTCCCTCCTCAACAACATAATCTTTTCCTTCAAGTCTTAACCATCCTTTGCTTTTAGCCTGTTGCCACCCACCGGCTTCTAGTAATTTTTCGCTACCAATTGTTTCTGCCCTAATAAACTTTTTCTCAAAATCCGTGTGAATTACACCAGCAGCTTGTGGTGCTTTAGCTCCATTAACAATTGTCCAGGCCCTACTTTCTTTTGGTCCGGAAGTAAGAAAAGTAATTAGGCCTAAAGTACTATAAGCGGTTTTGATTAAATGATTTAGGCCGGTATCGTCGATACCGAGTGATTTGAGATATTCCATTTTTTCTTCAGTGCTTAAACTTGCTACCTCCAGATTCGTCTCGCGTGTAGTC
>CAYICO010000036.1:0-5013 GCA_964361935.1 uncultured Candidatus Saccharibacteria bacterium | reverse complement strand
GGTAAATTAGCGTATATGAGCGAGTTTATTTTTCGAGTCGGAGCACTCAGTGAAGAGAGATTTAGAAAATGTTTTGGAGAAACCTAATTGTGCTACAATATAAATATGGTTAACAGAAAGCAGATTCTTTTTGTCCTGTTGTTTTTTGTTTCAAATAATTTTTTGGTGCTTGCTCAAAATGAGGAAAAGCCACGCACGGTTTTTGCAGATTATTTGTCTAGATCACAATCGTCGCCATTGTTGTCTATTATTCAACCTCGTCCTCCTGTTCCATTTCCTCCACCGGCACCACCGATCCCCAATCAACCAGCCCCACAACTTCCTGGTAATATAGATACAATTTTAAAGAAAAGAGAAGAAGAAAGAATAAAGGGGGTTATGAAGGCCAATAATATGTCGAAAGAACAAGCAATAGCGGCAATAAACCATTGTAAAGAAGAAAACAAGGCCAGAAGAGAGGCGTGTGATCAAAAGGCTAAGGAGATTGCATTACAAATAGAAAATCAAGAACGGATTTGTAGAAAAATAGCAGAGTTTATGAATCCGGATGGTAAGTCTATAGAGCAGAGGTTTAGGGTTTATCACAATCGTGAAGCATGGGAAGCAAAGCTTAAGCTTTGTAAGAGAGGCGTACGATTGCTTAATGAGCCGTTAGCGCGATGCTGGGATGATGCTAGAAAAGCGGACAGGAAGTGTTATAAAGATTTAGGTTTATAAGCTGTTTTGTTATAATAAACCCATGGCGCAAAAAAATAAAATTATTTTTTCTCTGCTGATTTTTATTTCAGGAAGTTTTTTAGTTTTTGGACAATCAACTTCGCCTCCATCCTCTTCGGATCTACCAGAAGCATTTTCTCCAGAACCGCTCTCGATATCAAGTTTTAGCCGATCTTCTAGTACCACTTACAACAAGATGAATGCTGATGAAAAGACAAGGGTAAATGAATGTTTCGCGAACGCTAATGCTACACAACTTAAGTGTTTCACAGATTCTAACAGCGCAGTAGAAAATTGTTTTACTCAAAGAGTAGATCTAATTAATGCCGGAGAGGCCGCATGTATTACAAAAGCAATGGAAGACCAAAATCCTAACGATCGGTCAAAAAGAGCATCAGCGTGTCAAAAGGATGCAAATGAACAAAGAGAGCAGTTGTTCCTTCAATGTAAAACAGCGGAGCAACCAAATCTCGATGCATGTAAAGCAAAAGCGAGGCAAGAGGTTATTGACTGTGTGGGTCCTATTGTGCAGGAGTGGCGTGAAAGAATAAAAGGGAAGGCAGCGCCACCTGCAGTAGATCCAAAAGCTGCGGCAGCAGCTGCAGAAGCGGCAAGATTAGCGGAAGAAGCAGACAAGAAAAAAGCCGAAGAAAGAAGGGCTAAAAGGATAGAAGAAAACATTGCTGCTTGTAATCGGAAGGCAGGTGTTTTAAAAGTGGCTTGCATAGGAAAATTTGGACCAATAACAAATTCAAAAACACAAGAGTGTCTTGAGCTTGTTAATAATGGTTTAAATCAATGTATTGTCAGTGCTAATAAAGGTAGTGTAGGAAATATGAACTTCTTTACTACTGCGGAGGAATTTATGGCAGAAAAGAAAAATTATGATAGCACTTCTGATAATTGTCGTGCTCAAAGCCGAATGTTGCGTGACCTTTGTTTGGAAAAAGTGCGAGCTTTTGGTGGCAAGGCCGATATGCGGGATTGCAACGCAGAGGTTATGCCCCTATATAACAAATGTCTTGCATGCGTTGACTATCACGAAAGAACAAACACGCTTGCAACCAATAGTTGCGTGCAAAACATTATTAGCGAGCAGGAACGGACGCAATCTTTGATAGATAGGGGAAAAAGTTATTATGATACAAAAAGTAAAGCGTATAAGGAGCGACAAAAAGAGCCGGCGGAAAGAGGAATAATCGTGCCTGCTTCTCCAATTATCAAATCTGATAATTGCCCCGCATTAGCGGACAAAAGCACAAGTTGTTATGCAGATTTAGGTAAGTTGATGCAAGGCGCGGCTTATTGCGCAACAATTTTAAATATTGCTAGTAGAATGGATCGGGATGTTGATAGTGTTGCAAGTCTCATACGGGATAAAGTCAATGAAGATAGAAAACGATGTAAGGACGAGCTTATCAACGCACGGATTCCCTCAAAAAGAAGAGAGTGTGAGGGCATTGCTTTAGAAGCTGGTCAGTGTGGATAACCTAATATGTTATAATTAACTTATGAACGAAAATAAATTTAATTATATACTCGGTGTCGGATTAGTCGTTTTGCTTGTCCTAGTTGTTTATTTGGGCGGGCGTGTAAAAAATTTGGAAGGCGATCTTGCTGATTTGAGTAGTCGAGTTGATGATTTGGAACTTACTTCTATTACCCCAGATCTTTTTTCAGAAGAGCCATCATTGGATTTTGGAAGCGAAGAGCTTCAGGGTAGCGCCTATAATGCTTTGGATGACTACTATTACAATGACTACTACGCCTATTAGTTAAACTGCTTTAATTTTTTTCTCAATACTGCCAAGTAATTCTTTGTCTTCTTTTAATTTTATCCTAACATTGTCAAAACCTACCCCCAATTTTACTCCTTCAAAACTATAGCTTGAGCCCGACTTACTTATTATTCCCCGGTTAATACCTGTATTTAAAACATCTCCCTCGTAAGAAATTCCCTCTCCAAACATAATATCGAATTCCGCCAGCTTGAATGGGGGAGCTACTTTATTTTTAACAACTTTAACTTTTACCCTGCTACCGACGGTTTCCTCCCCCTTTTTTACTTGAGCTATTCTTCTCACGTCTAATCTTACTGAAGCGGCAAACTTCAACGCCCGTCCTCCGGGAGTGGTTTCTGGATTACCGAACATCATTCCTATCTGCATTCTGATTTGATTGATGAAAATTACTAAAGTATTACTTTTAGCTGTTATTGCTGTTAGCTTTCTAAGGGCTTGAGACATCATGCGAGCTTGTAATCCTATAAATTGTTGTCCCATCTCACCATCAATTTCAGCCTTGGGTTTTAGCGCGGCAACGGAGTCAACAACCACTACAGACATAATATTGGAGCGAACTAAGCTATCTAGAATATTTAATGCCTCTTCGCCGCTTCCGGGCTGTGAAATTAACAGATCATTTATCTGAACACCCAGTTTAGCCGCATAATCAGGATCCATGGCATGCTCTGCGTCTATAAAAGCGCATTTGCCGCCATTTTTTTGAGATTGAGCAACTACATTTAAAGCCAAGGTTGTTTTGCCGGAAGATTCTGGACCAAATATCTCTATAATTCTTCCTTTAGGCAATCCGTTTATGCCCAAAGCTAAATCTAAAGAAAACGAACCTGTGGATACCACATCAACATTTATTTTTTTGTGTTCCCCAAGTTTCATTATGGCTCCTTCTCCAAACTTATCTTGCAGTTCGGAAAGAAGAGCATTTAATTCTTTGTCTTTATTATCTTTCTGATTTTGTATTTTTGTCATTTTTGCTTTGTGGTGAGTTTATCGAACCATTTTCTACATCTATCATAGGCGGCTGATAAATTACTTGTCTTATTACTTTATACTCCTTGCCTAAAAATTTTTTAACCATGAATTCTATTGTGTTTAGTCCCGGCTGTAAAATTTGCTCTTTGATAAAATGCCCATCCTTATCAACAAACACTTCTTCTCCGTTGATGGTTAAAGTATTTGATGAGTCTACATTACCTTTAAGAATTATGCTAGATGTTTCGGAAATAGAACTTTCAATGGCAGGATAAGTAACCTCTAAGTTCGGATTTCGCAGTATTTGATAAACATTAGTAGAAAGATAAAACACCAAAAACGTTGCGCCCAAACCAATTATTAACCATTTTTTATTGATAGATTGAATTGCAAAACGATTGCTGGGTAATTTGTCCCAAGCTCCTGATGATTGGAGGGGGGCCTGTTCTTTGTAGAGCCGCCAAATAGTTTCCTTATCAAAATCTAGAATGTGAGCTAGTTTATTGATGTAGCCGCGTACGTATGGAGCCGGGGGTAAATTGTTATTTTTTCCTTCTACTAAGGCTTCCATGTATCTTTCCGGTATCCCAGTTGATTCTGAGACTTTTTTAACGCTCAATCCCTTTAGCTCCATATGCTCTTTTAGTAAATCTTTCAACGCAGCGTTTTCCATCTTTTGGCTGTAGTATAACTATCCATAAAGCAGATGGCAAGACTATGCAAGATTATCAAAAACATAACACTTTCTAGCGATCGCTAGAAAGTGTTATGTTTGACAAAAATGCTACAAAATATGCTACAATGCGGGCACAGTTCAGCGTTGGCTGAATAGCACATTCCCAGAGGAGAGCTAAAATGGCTCGCATCAAGAGGTCTCGTAAGAAGCAGAGTACCGATCCCGAGATTTGTGATGTTTCGGGTATGGCGTGGGACGATTGTCCCTGTCCCCGTCACGCTATGGGTCGTGGTGTGAGCATGCCACGCGAGATGAGCGATCGGCGACGCAATGGCCGCGTTCCGGGTTTCGTCTCACAAGAGGTTAGCGAGGCGCTGGGCCTCGATAGGTACACGGGCGACTAGAAGGGATCGCCAAACAAAAGCCCCCGTCCGAAAGGACGAGGGGCTTTTTACTTAAAATCCTCGGGATCTATTTCCGGTCCTACTGGTTTTTCTAAAAATACTTCTCTGGGCTTAGCTCCTTCTCCTGGCCCAACAATCCCCTTGGCTTCCATGATATCCAACAAACGAGCGGCTCTTGCATATCCCACTTTTAATCGTCGTTGCAACAAAGACGCCGAAGCTTTTTGAGCTTCTTTTACAACATTGACCGCCTCATTATAAAGTTCGTCATCTATATCTTCGTCGTCGTTAGCAAGTTGATCAAACTGAATAGCGGTGTCTGCGTCAGCTGGTTGCTCTGCCTTTGCTTCGCTATCTAGAATATTATTTTCTCTTATAAAATCACTAACTGCCTCTATCTCATTATCAGAGATAAAAGAACCCTGCAGTCTTTTTGGTTTTG
>CAYICO010000035.1:0-5049 GCA_964361935.1 uncultured Candidatus Saccharibacteria bacterium | reverse complement strand
GTTTTTTGGGCTTGGATTGGCAATCAATCGGTAAAATTGATGTTCTTTTTCATCAAGCGGCCATTAACGATACAACCAATCTAGATCGTCGGGAAATGATGTTGGCCAATTTAGAATCGTCCAAGAAACTTTTTCAATACGCGGTAAAAAATGGTTGCAAGCATATTGTTTATGCTTCATCCACTGCCGCCTACGGCGATGCGCTGGCGCCTTATAAAGAAGATGGGCCAATGACGCCAATGAATCCTTATGGAGAATCAAAAAAATCGCTTGATGAATTTGCGACCAAATTTGCTAAAGAAAATCCTAAAGTGATTATTGTCGGATTAAGATATTGCAATATCTATGGCCCAAGAGAAAATCACAAAGGTCCTCGGGCAAGCATTATTTATCAACTCGCCCAACAAATGTTGAAAAAGGATCCAGACATTATCTTTTACGACGGCGAAGCGCGTCGCGATCATATTTATATAAAAGATGTGGTGAAGGCGAATTTGTTGGCGATGAAGGCAAAAGAAAGTTGTATCGTTAATTGCGGCACCGGAAAATCCACCAGCTATAACGAAATCGTGGCAGTGCTCAATTCTGTATTAGGCATAAAAAGAAAAATAAAATATAGAAAAAATCCTTATGCTGACCGTTTTCAAACTTTTACCCAATGCGATATGAGTTTGGCTAAAGAAAAAATCGGCTTTGTGCCAGATTTTGATGTTAAAAAGGGTGTTGCTGATTATTATAAAAGCGGATTTTTAGCCATTTGACAACCACCACACAGATTGTATCATACTGTGTGGTGGTTGTCAAATGGCTCTTAGTTTCTTAATTTTTTTTATAATTTCAGTCGTCGATTTTATATAAGGCGTCAAAATTATTTTCCCGCCGTTTTTTTCGATAGTTTCGCGTTCTGCTATCTCGCTGATTTTTCTATCAGCGCCCTTAATATGAAAATGGGGTTTTATTTTTTCAATCCAAGAACTGGCAGTTTTTTCGTTAAATAAAAAAACATAATCAACTACAGCAAGAGCGGCGATTATTTCCACCCGTTCTTTAGCTGGAATAATAGGTCTGCCAGCGCCTTTATTTATCCGAACTGATTTATCGGAATTTACTCCGACAATAAGCAAATCACCATAGGTCTTTGCCTTTTCCAAGCTTTTTAGGTGGCCAATGTGGAACAAATCAAAACAACCATTGGTGGTAACAATTTTTTTACCTTCTTTTTTGGCCTTATTAATTATTTTTAGGATTTCCGAAAGTGATTTAACCTTTCTCATTTTTTGTGGTATAACACTACCATGTTTGAGTTTCTCGAGCAATTTCCCCAAAAATCCATTTTAGTGGCGGGGGATGTGATGCTGGATTTATATATAAGAGGGGAAGTGGAAAGAATTTCACCAGAAGCGCCGGTTTTGGTGGTTTTAGAAACTTCTCGACAGGTGGTTTTGGGTGGCGCGGCTAATGTGGCGAACAATATCCAAGCGCTGGGCGGAAGGGTTTCTTTATTGGGCGTTGTTGGAAAGGATGTAGAGGGGGAAATGGTTAAGAAAATCTGTCGAGTCGGTAAAATTGACGCTCATTTAATAATTGACCCCAAAAGAACGACTACCATCAAAACCAGAGCCCTGGCCAGACATCATCATTTATTGCGTATTGATCGGGAAAATAAACTTGCCCCATCCCCCGCTGTTGAGAAAAAAATAATTTCGGAAATCAACAAACTTCCTGATTATAATTTAGTTGTCGTTTCTGATTACAATAAAGGATTTATTACAAAAAATATTATTCAGGCATTAGAAAAGCGTTTCGGTAAAAATAAAATCATCGCCAATTTCAAACCGGCCAATTCTCATTTATTTAAAAATATTCTTGCTTTGACTCATAATATAAAAGAAGCGAGAGAAATTACTAACTTTAATGCAACAGATAAAAAATCTGCAGAGAAAGTGGTGAACATATTAGTTAAAGAATTTAATTCATCAGTTATTTTAACTAGGAGTGATCAGGGCATGACTATTTTAGACACAAAAGTTAAAATGGCGCCCACTCATCTTGATGCTATGGCTAAAAAAGTAAGGGATGTGACTGGCGCGAGTGATACGGTAATTTCTGTTTTGGCTTTAATGCTCGCATGCGATTCCTCGTTGTTCGAAGCGGCTAAATTGGCTAATTATGTGGCGGGATTAGTTGTGGGTATGGAAGGTACGGCCACTATTTCCGTTAAATATTTAAAAGAAAATATTAAAAATGAGAAAGAAAATATATAGTTATCTGAAATTTTTTATAAAAATAAGAGTGGTGCATTTTTTACGCAATGTTTTTTTGTTTTTGTTTGGCGCGCGGCCGAATAGGGAAAATTGGGAAAAAAGAATTTTGATAATTAATTTGGAAGCAATCGGAGATATGGTTGTTTTTACCTCGGTTTTGAAACATTATAAAAAAGCTTTTCCCGATAAAAAAATTTATTTGCTTTTAAAAGAAGAGATTTCTGTGGTTGAAGATTTAATCTTGCCATTTGTTGATCAAATAGTTTTTATAAATTACAGAAAGTTCGGCCTTAATCCATTTTATGGAGCTAAGATCCTAAACGCCCTAAAGAATACCGGCTTCCAAAAGATAATAAATCATGATTTTAGCGCGGCAGAAATTATTGGCAGAATTATTTCTATTAACGTTGGAGGAGAAGAGATTATTGGCTATGAGGGTTATGGCCTTTCATTCAATAGGCCATTCGATTTAAATATGAAAAAGAATCTGGATTTTGTGGAGAAAAATATTTATCCTTATTTCACAAAAATTATTCCCAGTATTGATCGGCGCCAACCTTTTAAATTACCGCTCACTCACGCCATTGATCATTATAAAATTATTTATGAAACAATTTCTGGCCGGAAAGAAATGGACTATTCCACGCAAATTTTTTTAGGGGATAAAACCGTACCGATACCCAATGGCAAATATGCGATTATTGTTTTGGGATCAAGTGTCGCCTATAAAAACTGGCCAGTGGAAAGATTTGCCGAAGTTTCTAAAGTTTTTAAAGAAAAAGGTTGGAAGGTCGTGTTATTGGGTTCGCCGAATGAAAAGTATCTGGCAAAAAAATTTGTGGAATTATATGATGGCGACTGTTTGAATTTAGTTGGTCAATTTAATATCAGTGGAGTGGCCCAAATGATTAATAGCGCCGAATTACTGCTTTCTAATGATACTGGTCCGGTTCATATTGCCGTTGCTTTGAAAAAACCGTCGGTGGCTATTTTAGGTGGAGGACATTTCGGCATAATTTCTTTATACGGCAATCCAGAAATTAATAAATGGGTTTATAAAAAACAAGATTGTTTCGGCGATAATTGGCGATGTATTCATAACGTGGCTCCCGGTCAGCCGGCCCAATGCGTAGAGTCGGTGTCAGTAAATGACATTTTACCAGTTGTTAGACAGCTGATGCTGGTCCAATAATAATCCACATGAAAATAGTTTATACCGGCATTCAACAAGAGAATTATAACCACAAAAGAAGTTTCGGCTTTGAATACAATAACTTTTATTTAACTTTGAAAAATATGTCGGGAATAGAGGTGATTGAATATCCGTTAGATTTAATAATTACAAAGGGAAAGAAAAAATTTAATGAGGACTTGCTGGAACTGATTAAAAAAGAAAAACCCGACCTGTTTTTTTCTTTCATGTTTACCGACGAGCTGGATCAAAAAATTTTAGAGGAAATTAAAGAATTAACTATTAGCATTGCTTGGTTTGCTGATGACACTTGGAAATTTTACAGTTATTCGCGCCATTGGGCGCCGTATTTTACTTGGCTTATTACCACCTATTCTTGGATTATCGGTCCAAACATTATTCGTTCCCAATGGGCTTGTAATCCAAACGTTTGGCGGCCGATAGATATACCGCGAGATATTGATGTGAGTTTTGTCGGGCAGCGCAACTCGGGTCGGGAAAGGGTGATTAATTTTTTGAAAAAAGCCGGTATAAATGTCCTTGTGCGGGGTTTGGGTTGGCCTGATGGGCGAGTTTCACAAGAAGAGATGATCAATATTTTTTCTCGCAGTAAAATCAATTTAAATATAAATGATCAACCGTCCATTTTTAGTCCGGCATTTTTGGCTCGGTTATTTTTAAAGCGGTCAATTACAAAAATCGTTCCCAATTGGCATTTAATCGATAACTTTAAAACCTGGATTAATCTCTCGGTGTCGCAGGTTAAAGCCAGACCGTTTGAATTGGCTGGCTGTCGCGCTTTTGTTATTTCCGGTTTCGCCGATGATTTGGATAAATTTTATAGAGAAAATGAGGAAATGGTTTTTTATCGTTCAGTGGCCGATCTAATTGAAAAAATAAAACATTACTTGCCGTTAGCAACTGAACGAGAAAAAATTGCCCAAGCCGGTTATCAAAGAACGCTGGCCGATCACACCTACGAAAAAAGATTTAAGGATATTTTTAAAATACTTAGCTTTGAATATGAATAATCCGTTAGTATCAATTATTGTCCCAACTTATAATGCGGCCAAGTACATTAAAGAGGCCGTTGATTCGGCATTGGCCCAAACTTACAAGAATTTGGAAATTATTGTTATTGACGACGGCTCAACTGATCATACCAAAGAAATTTTAGAGTCTTATATAAACGAACGCCGGATATTTTATTTCTATCAGGTCAATGGGGGACTTTCGGCCGCTCGCAATGCCGGCATCAAAATGTCTCAAGGAGAATTTATCGCTTTGCTGGACTCCGACGATATTTTTTTGCCGAAAAAAATTGAAGAGCAAATAAACTTTTTAGAAAGCAATCCGGAGTGCGATGTTTGTTATTGCGACCTTTATCATTTTTGGGATGAGGATCCCAATAAACTTTTGAAATTAAATTATAAATATTATTCAGGGGCGGATGTTTTGCCCGGTCTTTTAGAAAAATCTTTTATTGCGCCGCTGACTGTGGTTTTACGAAAATCTATTTTTGATAAGTTCGGCTATTTTGATGAGAACCTACAACGATCGGAGGATTTGGATTTTTGGTTTCGCCTAACTTAT
>CAYICO010000034.1:0-5114 GCA_964361935.1 uncultured Candidatus Saccharibacteria bacterium | reverse complement strand
TAGGAGGTTAAATTCGTAACCGAGGTCGTTTGCAATGGCAATAAAAGCGGAAACATCTTTCGGAAAACAAGAGCCACCATAACCAATACCAGCTTTAAGAAAATACTTGTTAATACGGAAGTCCAAGCCCATGCCGTGAGTTACTTGGTCAATATCTGCTCCAGATAATTCGCAAATTCGAGCTAATGCATTGGCAAAGGAAATTTTTGTGGCTAAAAAAGAGTTGCTGGCATGCTTAATAAGTTCAGCGCTCTTAACGTCAGTTACGATAAAAGGAGCGTTAATAGGCGCGTAAATTTCTCGCATTACTTTTTCAGCGCGCTTACTTTCAACGCCAACCACAATACGATCCGGTTTCAAAAAGTCTTTAATGGCCGAGCCCTCTCGCAAGAACTCCGGATTGCTAACGACATCAAAATTTACATCATGTTTGCGGTGTCGTTTAATTGTTTCCTTAACTCTCTCGCCGGTTTGGACGGGCACTGTGCTTTTATCAACTACGATTTTATATTTCTTGGACGCTTCGGCGATTGCTTGCGCGGCTCTTGCCACATAAGATAAATCGGCTTTACCATCAGGCTGTGGGGGAGTGTTGACGGCAATAAAAACAACGTCAGATTTTTCCACGGCATCTTTAAGATTTGTCGTAAAAGAAAGACGGCCGGCTTTCACATTTTTTTTGACCAGCGTCTCTAAATCTGGTTCGTAAATCGGAATCAATCCCTTTTTAAGTTTCGCAATCTTCTCCCTGTTATTATCTACAAGAATAACCTTGTGGCCAATTTCAGATAAGCACGCGCCAGAAACCAGACCGACATAACCGGCGCCAATAAAAGCTAGTTTGTGCTTTACACTGCTAATAGTTTTAATTTAAAAGGTTTTAACAACTCGTACAATTCTTCGTGTTCTATCTCTTCCTTTTCCAATAGTATCTTTGCGATGGTTTCTAAGACTTTCTTTCGAGAGGTAATGATTTTCTTTGCGGCTTCATACGCCCTGTTAATAAAGCCATGGACCTCTTCGTCAATTTTGGTTGCCACGCTTTCCGAATAATTTTTTTCATGTCCAATTTCCTTGCCTAAAAATACCAGCTCTTCTGTTTTACCAAACGTCATAGGACCCAGCTTGTCACTCATGCCATATTTTGTGACTAAGCTTCTGGCTAAATCCGTTGCCTTTTGCAGGTCATTAGAGGCGCCAGTGCTCATTTCGCCAAAAATAACTTGTTCGGCTGCATATCCACCCATCATCATAGCGAGATCGCTTAAAAATTGAGAGCGAGTGCGCAAACGAACATCCTCCAAGGGAAGCTTTAGAGTGTAGCCGCCAGCAAATCCGCGGCTTATAACAGAAATCTTTTGTATCGGATCAGAATCTTTTAAACTAACGGCAACTAATGCGTGTCCCGCTTCGTGATAGGCGGTTATTTCTTTTTCTCTTTGTGATATAGCGCGACCTTTCCTTTCCGGGCCAAGCATTACTTTTTCAATAGAATCAAAGACTTCAGACTGCCCCACTATTTTTTTACTGCGTCTTGCCGTGAGAATGGCAGCTTCATTGATTAAGTTTGCCAAATCTGCGCCCGAGAAGCCGGGTGTTCTAACGGAAACCTTGCGTAAATCTACAGTAGGATCCATTGGTTTGCCCTTTACGTGTATTTTTAATATTTCTTCGCGGTCTTTAATATCTGGCAAATCCAAAATAACCCGACGATCAAAGCGTCCGGGACGCAAAAGCGCTTCATCTAAAATATCAGGACGATTAGTAGCGGCTAAAACCACTAATTTAGTATCGCGGTCAAAACCGTCCATTTCTACAAGAATCTGGTTTAAGGTCTGTTCTCTTTCGTCATGTCCACCGCCTAGTCCAGCGCCACGATGTCGTCCAATGGCATCAATTTCATCGATAAATAAAATGGCAGGAGCAGCTTTTTTAGCTGTCATGAAGGCATCACGAGTACGCGCGGCTCCAACGCCAACAAACATTTCTACAAATTCCGATGCGGAAATATGAAAAAATGGGACGCCGCTTTCTCCAGCAACCGCCCTTGCTAGCAAGGTTTTGCCTGTGCCCGGCGGACCCATTAATAAGACTCCACGAGGAATTCTTGCTCCTAAATCTAAAAATTTCTGCGGGCTCTTTAGAAAATCCACTACCTCTTCCAATTCCTGTTTAACTTCTTTTAGACCGGCGACATCTTTAAACGTAATTCTGTCTTTACCAGAAGAGAAAAGGCGAAGATTAGAGCGATTGAAACTAAAAACTTGACCAGCCCCCGTTTTTGCCTGCTTGAAAACAAAAAAGAAAATTATTCCTATCACTATAATAGGCAAGAGAGTCGGAATTAATACCCCGGCCCAAAACTGAAATCCTGATTGATCCTCAACCACAAAAGAAACATTTTTCAAAGCCCCTAAATCAACAGAGTAATTTTTCAGTGTCTCGCTTAGGCTGGCATCTGTTTCCTTTTTAAGAGATGCTTTGGTTTTGTCCATTAGCTCAACATCCACATTATTACCTCTGACGATTATTTTGGAGATTTCATTGGCATTAATTTTTTTTACCAATTGGTTGATGCTGATTGTAGTAATATCGGAATTTGTTTGGTAGAAAAGAGAAAACAAAACAGCCAGAGCCAATAATATGCCGACTGCCCACAAAATATTTTTCTGTAGTAGCTTCATTAAGACCACATATTAACACAAAAACTTGGTATAATACAAATGATAATAAATGTTGAGTCTAAGAATGTGTCCATAAATAATTTGCTCAAAGACTATCTGGATTACCTCGAAATAGAGAAGGGAAGGTCAACAAAAACCAGATCCAATTATGAACATTATTTAAATGTTTTTTTTAAGCAAGCCGATGTTAATAACGTGAATGATTTAACGGAAGAAAAGATAAAGAATTTTCGTCTTCACATTGCCAGAACCAATCTGAAAAAAATATCCCAAAGTTATTATATAATCGCAATAAGAAACTTTCTTAAATACTTGTCTAAAAAGGATTACCCGGTTATTTCCGCTGATAAAATTGAACTTCCAAAAGTTCCATCTCGGCAAATAGAAATTATTAGTCATGAAGAGCTGGAAAGATTGCTATCCGCTCCGCCCGCTAACAATTTGAAGGGATTGCGTGACAAAGCTATTTTAGAGATGCTTTTTTCGACCGGATTGCGCCTATCAGAATTGTGTAATTTAGATAGATATTTGGATTTAAAGAAAAAGGAAATCACTGTTCGTGGCAAGGGGGAAAAATTGAGATTAGTTTTCATTTCTGACAGAGCGAAAAAAGCGATTCAAAATTATCTTGATAAAAGAGGTGATGCTTTGGAATGTTTGTGGATCAGTTTGGTGGGGGATAAAGTTGTTGGGAAAATAACTTCCAGGTCAGTGCAGAGAATGATCAGCTTTTACAGTCGCAAGGCGGGTATTGTTGGCAAAAAAATAACCCCACACAGCCTGCGTCATCTTTTCGCGACTGACCTGCTGACCAATGGCGCAGACTTGCGCTCGGTGCAGGAACTTTTAGGCCACAGCAATATCTCTACGACTCAAATCTATACTCATGTCACTAATCAACAACTCAAAGAAATCCACCAAGCTTTTCACGGAAAACGGAGAAATTGAAATATATCGTTTTCATACGATCGTATGAAAACGACATATTTTGACACGAAAGTACTTACGTGGTATAAAAACCGCCCCAGAAATGGGGCGGTTTATACTACTCACTTTCCCAGGGAAAGACTATCCACTCATCTTTTTTCTCGCGAATCCAAATGTCAGGCACAACGATGCTTTGTCGGTGATAAAAAGAGGTGACAATGAAATTTTTCCCTTTGTATTGGTCAAGAGTTCTCCCGGTGTCTGCGACGTCGTCTACAATTAAAGTGTTGGGGGTGGGCTTTACAAGTAGGGGAATATCTAATGCATGTGAGAGCATTACTGCCGGTATTAACCCACCTCGGGGTGGCCCCCAAACTCCATCAAAGGTCTTTCCTGTTTCTTTTACTAATCTAACTATTTCTCTTATGTCGCTATCAAATTGCTCCCACATGTAATAATGTTTTTCCATCATCGCTCCATCACGGGAAAACTTTTCTTTAAGGCAATTATAGAAGTTTCAAATTAAAATATCAAAGTGGAAAATGACAACGTAAAATTATTAAATAACTCATTTATTTTTAATTTTGATTTTTAATTTTTTAATTTAATAAAAAGCCCCCTCGTTACGCGGCCAACGGACATGTGCCCAGCTGGTCCAACGAAGGTGGGCAGGGAGGGACTTGAACCCTCACGCCTTGCGGCACAAGCTCCTAAAGCTTGCATGTCTGCCATTTCATCACCCGCCCAATCAATTAATATTGTCGATTCAGCTCAATTTTAGCAAGTAAAAACATAAATTACATGAACTTTTTTGCTATTAAATACTTACGTTTTAAATAACTTTTAACACCATTATAATATAAACATTTTAATAAATCGAAAGAGTCTCTTTTGCTATATACCAGAGCATAAACAGAAGAACCGTTCTTCTGAATATGACCTGTCTTTATTTTAAATAAATCATTGATTTTTTGCTTTATCCAATCTAAAAACTCTGGGCTACTCGAGTATAATCGAGTTCTTAACTGTAAATGCTTACTTTCGGGGTGACGAAAAGCGCCAATAGTGCCATCGCCGTCAATGCAACCTCTTAGAAAATCTGCAAAATAAGTATCTGGGATATTTAGAGATTTAATAGTTTTAGATTTTGCAGGAGTAAGTCCCAAATTTAGTAAGAAATTATAAAAATTTTTATCACCAAATTGTAGTTGAAAATACTTTTTTACTTTTGATCCTCCTCTCGATTTTTTACCGATTTTATTCTGAAGATTAAGACATTTTTTGAAAGTTATTATTAAGTCCTTGTCTTTCGATGTCATGTTTAAATGGCGACCATCGCTTGAGAGATTTCCATCGGTTGTTAATAGGCCAATGGCATAGGCAAAATCTAGACTCCACTCTATTTTAACCTTATTTAATCTTCTCACGAATTATATATTACCAAGACTAATAGCGTTTGCCAATACTAACTTGACACTTTTGTCAAAGTAGTGTATAATACCG
>CAYICO010000033.1:0-5520 GCA_964361935.1 uncultured Candidatus Saccharibacteria bacterium | reverse complement strand
AAAGTGTTTAGTTTTACCAAATACTCAAAATTCTATTATCTTTTTTCCGGTGTTCTAATCATCGCATCAATTGTATCTCTGATTGTTTTTGGTTTGAAATTCGGCATTGAGTTTACGGGCGGCAGTACCATGGAGGTTGAATTTTCCGCCGAAGGCGGATCCGCCTCTGGCGGAAAAAATCAACGGCCAGATAACGAACAAATTACTTCTGCTTTATCTGAATTTGATTTAGGAAGCATTGTTGTTCAGCCAGCCGGGAGTAATGGCATGATTTTAAAGTTTAAAGGAGTTGATGAGGAAAACCACCAGAAAATTCTCGCTAAAATAAATACCTTATCAGAAGCACAAGAAAAAAGCTTTCAATTCATCGGTCCTTCCGTTGGGCAAGAGTTAAAGCGAAATACGATTATTGCTATAGTCTTGGCCTTAGTAGCAATTACCGCCTACATTGCTTTTGCTTTTAGAAAGGTATCTCGGCCAGTTGCATCGTGGAAATACGGCGTTACTTCTCTCATTGCTTTATTCCACGATATTTTAATACCATTGGGGTTACTTTCTCTATTAGGAAAATTGTACAACGCTGAGATTACCATTCCCATTGTTGCCGCTCTTTTAACCATTCTTGGCTTTTCGGTTCATGATACCATTGTGATTTTTGACCGAATCAGGGAAAATATTTTAAGAAGAGGATCAGGATTATTTTCTGACACTGTTAATTGGAGCTTAAACCAAACTGTTGGCCGTTCAATCAGTACGGTGGTAACAGTTTTGCTGGTTTTGTTTTCCTTATTCTTTTTCGGTGGTCAGACACTTAAGTGGTTTTCTTTAGCTTTGATTATTGGGATTGCCTCGGGAACTTATTCATCAATCTTTATTGCTGCTCCCCTGTTGGTTACATGGAATAAATGGAGCGAAAAACGGAAAAAATAGAAATTCCCCGCCGACGGAGCGGTCGGGAGTTCAGAATTTGCTTTAGCAAATTCTGTCTCCTCGGGGTACTTTTCACTTCGTGAAAAGTACCTTGGCAATTTTGTGAAAGGAAATTTAGTATTTTTCACAAAATTGACCGATTTATGTATTTTCCTCCGCTCGGCAGGTACAGTACTGTACCTGCATCGCCCCGGGCTGGCATTCATACCCGCCACTGCGTGGCGGGGTATTCTGCCAGAAAATATAAGTTTTGGCTTGCACTTAGTCGTAATTTTAGCTCAAAACCACGGTTTACTTGACACAGAAACTGAAATATGGTAACTTATTACATTAAGACATTTTAAAGACATGAATCAATTTAATTACGCTCAACTTTATACAAAGGTTACAAAAGGAATTTCACCACGCATCAAAGATATATTTGAACGGCGCTTTGGCGTATTTTCAGGCCAACCCAAAACCTTAGAAGCTATCGGCGATAAATTTGGTATTACCCGTGAGCGTGTCCGTCAGATAGAAGAGGCTGGTTTTAACTTTATTAAGAAAAATCACTTTCCAGTCATTGAAAAGGTATTCAAAGAATTTGAATCTTATTTTGCTAACCACGGGGGCTTTAAAAAAGAAGAGATTGCTTTGGCTGATTTGGGTGGGAAAAAACAACAGTCCCATGTACGATTCTTTTTAGCTATAGGGGGAGAGAGGTTTTTCAGAGTAGCGGCTAAAAAGGATTATCATTATTTTTTAACTACATTACCCAACGGCCAAAAGCAGATTACCCAAACTCTTGCTAATTTAGTTTCAGATATTAAAAACTACGGTAAACTTATTACAAAAGATGAGCTAGTGGTTAATTTTGCCTCAAATCATAACTTAAACGAAAAAACAGTAACTTCTTTTTTGGAAATTTCAAAAAAGATTGAGTTCAATAAGGAAGGTAAGTTAGGTTTAGTAGATTGGCCAGAAATTAGACCACGAGGAGTAAAGGATAAAGCTTTCTTAGTGTTTAAAAAACACCAAAAACCTTTGCACTTTAGGAAAATTACCGAGTTGATAGATCAATTAGAATATAACAATGAAAATCAAAAAGCTCATGCCCAGACAGTCCATAACGAATTAATAAAGGATTCTCGCTTTGTTCTTGTTGGCCGAGGAACTTATGCCTTAGCTGAGTGGGGTTATGTACCGGGTACCATTAAAGATGTTATTGTGAGATTACTCAAAGAAAAACAGTCATCAATGCATCAGGATGAGATTGTCAAAGCAGTTTTAGCCCAAAGATTGGTTGCTAAAAATACCGTAATGATTAATCTCAATAATAAGAATAGTTTTCAAAAAACCCTCGATGGAAAGTACGCCTTAAAAGAAAATGAAGTAGAACTTGCTTAATAGACCTGTTGCGTAATAAGAAATCTACTGCAAATTGCATATTTTGGCCGAAAATCCGTAAAAATTCGTCGGCTTATACTCTGTATAAACCTCCTCATTTTTCCGAATTTTCATCACAAAATCTGAAAATTTCGTTAATCGTCTTATTACGCAACAGGTCTAATATTTCTATTTATAAAATAGACTGCCGAGAAGGCAGTCTATTTTGTTGCCTCAAGGCTGGTTTTGGGATATAATAAATAAATTGTCAGTTATCAATTTTCCCTGCCTGCCCTGCCTGCCGGCAGGCAGGGCAGGCATATCAATAACGTTTTGAAAATTGAGAATTGTAAATTGAAAATTACTAAGATGCCTTTTATTTTTTGGGGATCAATTATTTTATTTGTACTGACTTTAATATTTTATGTTACCTTTTTTTCTATAATTTACTATTGGAGAGAAACCAAAATGAGTTTTATAATTGTTCCATTTTTGTTTACCTTTCAGTTTTTTTTACTGGGTTCTTTGGTTATTATTTTAGCTACTATTATTATTAGTTTCCTTTAAAGATATTTTTTAATTATGCCAGCCAAATCTTATACTTCTTTATTTGGGGCAAAGTGGTTGGATAGCGTTATCATTGGTTCTTTTTGGTGGGTGGTTATAATGGCTGCTATAATGTGGTTTCCGTTTCTAAGGCCATGGTGGTGGGTGTTTTTAGCATTAATTTTGTACGTAGAACTAAAAAGACTATATCTTTGGTGGATTGCTTGGGATTTTGCTTATCAGCAAGTAAAATGGGTTATGTTAGAAGTTATACCTCCCCGTGAATCTTTGACGCCCATAAAGGCAATGGAAGATGTTTTGTCTGTGATTTGGGCTCCTCTTAACGACGTGGCTAACTTTCGGGAACTTTGGTGCGAGGGTGAGTTAGATAATTGTCCGTATTGGCTGTCGTTGGAAATTGTTTCTACTGAAGGGAAGGTGCATTTTTATATACGAGTAATGGCTAATCATCGATCAGTTGTAGAGACAGCGTTTTATTCCCACTATCCAGATATTGAAATCCACGAAGTCCAAGATTACACCCGTATGGTCCCACAAAATATCCCCAACGACGAGTGGAACCTGTACGGAGAAGAGTTTATTTTTCATAGACCCTCCGCCTATCCTATTAAAACGTACGAAAAGTTTTTTGAGCCACAAGGGGAAAAAATTTCAGCTGAAGAGAAGAGAATTGATCCTATTAATTCTTTGTTAGAATCAATGGCTAGGATTGGTCCAGGAGAAAACTACTGGTTTCAGATTATTATTGCGGCGGCTAACGAGCACGATGAGCCAGCATGGAAACAAGAAGGCGAAGAAATTATTTCCAAGATCGCACGGCGTCCACATCCCTCCAAAAAGAAGTCAAGAGGATTTTTCGACGCAACAGTAAAGGATTTGGTTGAAGCGTTCCGTTTGCTTTTTGGGGGTTTAGCCGTAGAAGAGGGTAAGGAAGCAAGGGTAGGATTTACAGAATCTGAAACCGGCGAGCGAGAAATGGCCATTACTCCTGGAGAACGGGACACCATTGCTGAAATAGAACGCAAGTTAAGTAAGCTAGTGTTTAGGACTGTTTTACGGGGTATGTATATAGCCAAAAGGGAAAATTGGCGTCATGCTCACCGAGTACTTTTGAGGGCTTATGTCGGCCATTTTTGGAGTAATAGCCTCAATTTCCTTAGGTTTGATTTCAGGACGAGAACTAAAGTTCATTGGTGGATAAGGAAGAGAAGGGTATGCTTGAGGGCACGAAGAATGATGCGTCATGCCCTATTGCGATTTACTCCATACTTCCCAAATAGGACGAGGGGTTGCGCTCTTTTGAGTACTGAAGAACTGACTACTTTGTTTCACTTCCCAATCAAGATTACTGGCATGATGTTGCCAGCGATGGAGAAAATTGAGTCAAAGAAAGGCGGCCCCCCACCAAACCTTCCCACAGTGTGAAATTCTAAATTTTAAATTGTTTTTCTTATGGACAATATCGATATCACATTTCTTGCCAAAACAAATTTTCGGAAGGCAAATCAGGTATTTGGAATCAAAAGAGCTGATCGGCGTCAGCATCTTTATATTGTTGGTAAAACCGGCGTCGGTAAGACCGCATTTTTAAAAAACATGGCTATGCAGGATATTCAAAACGGATATGGCCTGGCTATCATCGATCCCCATGGAGAATTTGTTGAAGAAATTTTAGATAGCATTCCTTCCCACAGGGTCAATGACGTTGTTTATTTTAATCCAGCGGACATGGAATACCCAGTTAGTTTTAACATAATGGATGTGGCTGATCCTCAATATAAACATTTAATTGCCTCAGGTTTAATCGGCATTTTTACAAAAATTTGGGCAAATGTTTGGTCAGCTCGAATGGAATACATTTTGGCTAACTGTATTTTAGCCCTTTTGGATACGCCCGGCTCAACGCTTTTGGGCATACCCAGGATTTTAGTTGACAGAAATTATCGCCAAAAGATTGTCAACAATCTTAAAGATCCCGTGGTAAAATCATTTTGGGTTAACGAATATGAAGAATGGAGTCCATCGTACCGTAATGAAGCTATTGCTCCTGTTCAGAATAAGGTCGGGCAGTTTCTTAACGTTTCTTTTGTCAGAAATATCGTGGGTCAGTCCAAGAATACCATTGATGTTGATGAAATAATGAATAGCAGGAAAATTCTCCTGGTCAATGTTTCAAAAGGGCGCATTGGCGAAGATAACTCGGCCATTTTGGGCGCCATGATCATTACTAAAATCCAGTTAGCGGCCATGGAAAGAGTCAGGATTCCTGAAAACGAAAGACAAGATTTTTATCTGTACGTTGATGAATTTCAGAACTTCGCCACAGACTCTTTCGTTAATATTTTATCTGAAGCTCGTAAGTATCGTTTGGATCTGATTATTGCTCATCAATACGTCGGTCAGCTTGTTACTGAAACAACAACGGCTGTCAGAGACGCGGTTTTTGGAAACGTCGGAACTTTGGTGACCTTTCGTGTTGGGGCGATCGACGCCGAATTTTTAGAACAGGAATTTTTTCCGGAATTCACGCAGGAAGATTTGATTCATTTACCCAACTACAATACTTATATGAAATTAATGATTGATGGAATTACCTCCAGGCCTTTTTCGGCAACGACTATTGCTCCCTCTTTGAGTTTCGGCTCTGCAAGTTTTAGG
>CAYICO010000032.1:0-5555 GCA_964361935.1 uncultured Candidatus Saccharibacteria bacterium | reverse complement strand
GTCAGATGTTTCTGTACAAATGCACGCGGCCACTGGTCGTTGGCATGGCGCTAATGGCACCCTTTCTCGCGCTGACAGTAGACAACCCAGAAAAAGTACTGGCATGGGTGGGGTATGGCATCGTTTTCGCCCTACTATCTCTCACGTCAGCCATCGCCGCCAAGGACGGGAAGTAGCCATTCCACGGGTTTGCCAGTTCTCGCTCAAAACTGGCTCTTTTTTTATCCCTACGCCCCATGACATCTCTGCTTTTTTAATAACCAACCGCAGGGATTTTCCTTATTTTAAGCCAGTTTTCTGTTTGCGACACTGCCGGATTTGTCAAAATATAGAAAATGTCATGGGGATTTTTCGTTCTTGCATAAAAACTACCCATCGTGATAATTTATACTTAGAGTTTTAGTTCTTTTCAAGAAGGAGGTGATCATGGAATTTTACCCAGAATTCTGTGTTGAAAGCGGCGATCTGTTTTCTTTTGTCTGTGATAAGGATGAACAAAACGCGGCTCAACAATTCGTATTCAGGATCATGGGGATCAATGGTGCAACACTTGGCGAGACGGTTGTCGTCAGAGAAGACTACCGCAGGAAAAAGCTTGCAATATTCAATACCGAAGATATACTTTCACACTTTTCTGATCGTCCCGACCTCAAGTTTAAAAAACTGGGAGATCTAATTTACTTCACCAGAACACCTTCTCCTCGGAGTTCTCGTTTCGAAGCTTGGCAGGGGGTATTCCGTAAAGGTGAATCCATGATGCGTCTCGAGAAATGTCATTGGATAGCAAGAGGTTTAACGAAGAATCCCATAACAGGAGTTCTTCCGTGAGACTCGCGAAAGCGGGTCTTTTTAATTCCTTATGCCCCATGACACCTTTTAAATTTTTTACCACTTCCGCAAGGGCAGGGATCGTTTCTGCCAACATCTTTAAATTGAGAATCCTCGTTATGAGTGGCCACAGGAATCTCTACATTTCTAATGCCTGATTCCTGACTCATAAATTTCCCCGCATTCTCCTTCACCCACTCATCAAATTGCGAAAGCATTGTTTGATATAAACGATGACCTTCACGACGATACTCTACTAAGGGATCGTGGTGACCATACGCTCGAAGTCTTACTGACTCCGCCAACGCTTCCATGTCTTCCAAATGCGTCATCCAAAGAATATCTAACATACGCAGTAATTGCGGATGGGATTTATTCTCTAATAACTCTTTACGCTTTTTATAAACCGCCTGCCTTTGTTTATTCAAAACATCATCGTACTCTAAAAGATGTTTTCTGGAATCAAAGTGCAGTCCCTCCACTTTGGATTGCGCTTGGCCAATTGCTCGAGAAACCATCCGAGATTCTATCGGCTGGTCATCGGGAATTTTCAACGATTGCATCAAATTTTTCAAACGATCTCCGCCAAAAACTCTCAACAAATCGTCATCTAAAGACAAAAAGAATTGTGAAGAGCCCGGATCCCCTTGCCTACCAGAACGTCCGCGTAGCTGATTGTCTATGCGCCTTGCTTCGTGCCTCTCCGTTCCAATCACATGCAGTCCACCAGTTTCACACGCCTTCTTCGCTTCATCGGTCGAAAAGGGATTACCACCCAAAACAATGTCCACGCCGCGACCAGCCATATTTGTAGCAACGGTCACAGCTCCTAATCTGCCAGCTTGCGCAATAATCGCTCCCTCTCGTTCATGATTTTTAGCATTTAAAACTTCGTGCTTAATAGCTGCCTGACCCAAAAGCTTGGACAATGTTTCATTTTTCTCAATGGAAACCGTACCAATCAATATCGGCTGTCCCAAGGCATTTCTTTTTTTGACTTCTTCAATAATCGCCGCGTATTTCGCGTCAGTATTTTTATAAACAACATCAACCAAATCTTTCCTAATTAACGGCCTATTAGTCGGAATAGTAACGACTTCCAATTTATAAACCTCGTCAAATTCTTCCGCAGAAGTTTGCGCCGTGCCAGTCATACCGCCCAATTTTTTATACATTCTAAAATAGTTCTGAATAGTAATCTGGGCGTATGTCTTTGACTCATTTTGCACCGACACATTTTCTTTAGCTTCTATCGCCTGATGCAAGCCACTGGAATAACGACGGCCGTGCATTAATCTGCCAGTAAATTGATCAACAATAATTATTTCTCCATCCTTAACCACATAATCCTTGTCTCGAATAAATAATTCCTTAGCCTTCAAAGATTCTTGCAAATAATGCACCAGCCGAATATTTTCCGAAGAATATAAATCGTCTAAGTTTAAAGACTGTTCAACTTTATCTATTCCCTGCTCTGCTATATCAACCGACTTGGCTTTTTCATCAACAACGTAATCAGTATTTTTTTCCAAACGAGCTGCAACTTTGGCAAAATTTTTATAATAGTGACTGGACTCTTCGTCAGGCGCAGAAATAATTAACGGAGTGCGCGCTTCATCGATTAAAATACTATCAACCTCGTCAATAATGGCGTAAGTAAAATCACGTTGCGCCTGATTTCCAACATTATATGCCAAGTTGTCCCTTAAATAGTCAAAACCAAATTCATGATTTGTGCCATAAACAATGTCTGCTTGATAGGCCTCTTTGCGAGAAACAGGACGCAAAAATTCTTGCTGAACTAAAAAACCGCCGGTCGTATCTCGTTGTTTGTCGGCTTCCTCGTTTTTACCGCTCCACTTCGGATCATAGAGATAAGAGGATTCATGAGCAAGACAAGCAACTTTCAAGCCCAACAAATCGTAAACCTGTCCCATCCATACCGCATCTCTTTTGGCAAGATAATCATTAACCGTTACAACATGCACGCCATTGCCAGAAAGAGCGTTTAAATAAACAGGAGCAGTAGCTGACAAAGTTTTTCCTTCTCCCGTTACCATTTCCGCTATTTTGCCTTCGTGCAAAACAATGCCGGCAATTAACTGCACATCAAAATGACGCTGTTTTAAAGTTCGCCATGCAGATTCTCGTACCAAAGCAAAAGCGTTGGGCAAAATCACATCCAAAGCAACGCCGCTTTTAACTTTCTCCCTTAACTGCAAACTTCTTTCTCGCAACTGTTCATCAGTTAGAGATTGCGCTTCTTTCTCTAAATCATTAATTTGATTTACTATTTTCCTATATTTATTTATAGGATTTGAAAAAAAATTCCACATAAATTAGACGTATATAATTTCCTCTTCCAACTCTATGCCAAATTTATCTTTGACTTTAGATTTTACTAAGCTAATGACTTTTTTCACATCATCAGAGCTTGCCTGCAAAGTGTTAACTATAAAGTTGGGATGCTTTTGTGAAACCATTGCTCCGCCAAAAGCCACGCCTTTCAAGCCAGATTGATCAATCAAAGTAGCCGCCGGCAAAACAGGAAAAGGATCAGTCTTTAGATGTTTCTTAATTTCGTCTTTGCTCTGCCAATCAGTTGGTACTTTTTTCCAATCAACATTTTTAAAAATACTGCCGATGTTGGGATAATCTAACGGTTGACGATCTTGCCTCCATTTTATTTTATCCTCAATTGCTTGTCTGATTGCTTTTTTATCGCCTTCCGTCATGGCAAACTTCACCGAAAGTATTATTTCTTGCCCATCGTTTTGTTTAAAAATACTGTCGCGATAACCAAAATCGCATTGCTCTTTAGAGCGTTTAACCAGCTTTAAATCTTTCAATCTCAAACTTGTAACATCGGTTATGGAATCTTTGATCTCTCCCTTGAAAGCGCCCGCGTTCCCGCGCACCGCCCCGCCAAGAGTTCCCGGCAAACCGCCCGCCCACTCCAAGCCGGACAAACCTTTTTCAATGACAAAATTCAACAGGTCAGCCATGGCAATGCCCGCGCCCACCTCCAAAAAATTAACTCCATCATAGGATGTTAGATTAAAAAAAATTAGTTGGGGTCTGATTACCAAACCATCAAAGCCTCGATCACTTATCAAGAGATTGGTGCCACCGCCCAAAATAAAAACAGGCCACTTATTGATTTGCGATAAAACTACAGCTTTATACAAATCTTCAAATCCAGTAGCCGCAAAAAAATAGCGGGCAACGCCGCCTATTTTATAATTGCTGAACTGACTTAACCTGACGTTTTCTTCCATCTTTTTTCTCCTAAGGGGTGATACGTGACCTCCTAATTAATGTGTTAAGTGAGTGCTATACCACCCCAAGCTTATTATTACTATTTGACACTTTGTGGTCAAGTTAGATACTATAAAACAGTTTTGTGATACCTTGACAAGAAGGAGGTGAGATGTGAGCAAGACAGTGTATTTAAGGCTGTGGACACCAGACAAAAAGTATTTGTGTTTAGTGCACAACCTGCCCGAACCAGAGCCTCTACCTAATGGAGCTTTTAAGGACGAGGGGTGGGGTTTGGTCGGAGGTGGACAAAAACCGCAAGATTTGAAAAATTATGAACGCGAAGTTCAGGAAATGACAGGAACCATGATTGTGCCAGAAATTCATCGTCACGAGATGGCAACCTCTATTAGAGAATTAATGGAGGAGACCGGCTTAATTGCAAGTCAGATTACAATTAATCCCAAATCAAGAAAGTCAGATCCGAGAAGCGCAACTCATGAGGTCGTCGCTTACGATGCGCTTTATTATACCAATGACACTTCTGCTAAGCTTCGTCCTAACGATCCAAAGAAATTAATAGTAGAGGCGAGATGGATTGATTGTATGGATTTGATGCATGGAGAAATAAATGGTCTGAAAATTTATAGATCTCACCTGAAACTTATTAACGACTAACAAGGTCCCCATTGCCACTAAGGCGGATGGGGATTTTTTTACAAGAAAGTTATCCGCAACCTAAAACTCGCCATAACATTTTTCAGCGATCGCTGAAAAATGTTATGTTAGCGTACCTCGCTTGATTACACTAAAAATCTGAATACAATCAGATAGTTGAGCTTGTATTAATTCACTGATTAAATATTCCGGCAAAGGTGACCAGCCAAGCCAAACGCTCTTTTGAACTTTTTTAAAACCTAAAAAACACAGTTCTCCGCGGAGCCATTCTCGCCATTTTTTTCTTTTTTCAGGCACATCAAACACCACTATTAAATCCGGTGTTTTCGAACGATCAATTTTGTCTTTATCGTTTTCTCTTGCTAAATATTTTTCAATTAGCAATTTTCCTTTTCCCGCAATCTTCCAAAAACCCCTTCTTTCTCTTTCAACTAAACCATCATTTGCGAGTCTTAGTAACATAACTCTGGTTTTATCACTATTCACACCATCAGCTAGCTTCTTATTTTTACGCTGATAATAAAATTCCTTAAGAAGTCCAGAAATTATCTTTGCGCCCGCCTTTCCATTAATCATAGAAATCATTATCAACAATAAAGAAATAGAGACTTTTTTGGGCGTTGATATTTTTTTAAAATCGCTAAAAGTATTTTGCATCCAAAAATCGTAACAAATTATAGCGATCGCTGTAAAGTGTTACGAATTTAAGTTAATTGAAAAGAATAGAAAATATATTAAAAACAAAATACCCCCGAAGGGGTACTCTGCCACATTAACAAGTCCTCATTCCT
>CAYICO010000031.1:0-5605 GCA_964361935.1 uncultured Candidatus Saccharibacteria bacterium | reverse complement strand
TCCCTACACGACGCTCTTCCGATCTTATTGATTCTGCAAAAGCTTCTACGCTGGATCTTATTTTTTGACAAGGACCACACCAAGTAGCAGAAAATTCTATAATCTCTATTCTTTCAACGGCAAAAGAAGCGTCACTAAAAAAAACAAATCCGAGAAAGGATAAAATAAAGAGCGAAGAAATTTTCTTCATTGAATTAATTTTAACATATTACGGCATTACTGGTATCGTGGGAGCAGGTTTTATCGCATTCTCATCAAATGGCCCCCAAAAAGGAACAGGCGTCGACGGCATCCAATCTTGATCATTAATTTTTTGCACTTCCCCATTGTCTATCATTCGGTTGTTCGCTTTAATTACATTCATTCCCCGATCAGCTTTTCTGGCTTTTTCTGAACTAAAGTAATCCACCAGCACCTTACTAACTCTAATGTAAAAAGGGTCTTGATTAGTTTCTGATGAAGGTGGAATAGCCATGACAATAGATCTGCAAATATTTTTTCCACCTTTGTTTTTATAACAAACTTCTATTTCCATATGCGTAACAACTTGACGCACTACAAAAATATTTTTTAAATCAAAGGAAAGTTTCTGCTCTCTCTTGATTATATCCACCAAGTTATTAATGCCTCTTGATGGCGTCCGCCACCCGCTGAAATAAGGTAACGGCCAAGAAGATGGTGATCCTTTAAAGATATCTGTGTCTTTTGGGAACAAGTCTCTGGCAGGCGCTTGATAAGCAAGGGGGTCAGGAGGAGCGACAACGGGAACAGGAGAGACAACAACAGGAGGAGAAACTGGAACGGGAGCTAGCCTTACGCCTAACAAACTTCCCTCAATTCGAGCTTTAATATTCTTATTCCGTTCATTTAAAACTCTACGAGATTGCTCAGTGGTTATCAAAAGTAAAGCCAATTTTTGTACTTGCTCATCACTATTCTTTAAAAAAGAAAACATCGTCTTTTCGTCATTATTTAAACTTTTCTGAACTAAGTCCTTCTCTTCTCTAGTTATACGAGAATCATCATTAAATAAGAAAATCATCTTCGCTAAATTTATATTCTTATTGCTTATTAAGAAATTCGTTTTGTTTGCGTCTTTTGCGTTCATTTTAGTCAATAATTCATTTGTAGCTTTGTATACAAGCGACGCATCGTTTTGTAGGGTTATATTGTTGTTATATAAACGCATTAAATAAACATTTATTGTATCTTGACTAATTTCATCATTGCCAATTTCCTTTTGGAAGTTTACCAATAAATCACGTTGTGACTCTAAACTACTTTGTGAATCACTTAATGCTTGGATGATAGAAATTATTAAAGGCATCCCAACTTTTATTTCAATTATTCTTTTAGGACTACTATACCAGTGCAAACCTTCAAGTTCTTGTTCGAGCTGCTGCTTTTTTTCTTCTAATGTAATTAATCCTTGATACATCAGCGTTAAGTTTTGTTCAATTTCCTCTAAACTTTTGTCAACTTTTACTCTTAAGCCCTCTGGACCGTCTAAATAATAGCCGACTTGAGCATTGCCTATTAAAAACAACGCCAAAAACAGCGTTATTGACAATATTATATTTTTATAGTATAATATAGGCATTGGATTAGTTCGTTGACCCCTCTTTCTTCTTTCCAAGGAGAGATATCATGAGCAAGACCGTCAGAACAGCTCTCACGCTTGCTGTCATCGCAACGGTGATGACTATCGGCAGTTTCCTCTTTTACCGGCACATGCAAGCCGTCATCGCACACGAAACCGCCGAAGCCCTTCAGGGCATCGAGTTCCGGTTCGAGGACGACTGGAAGTAAACGCGCCGATCCCGACCTGAACCCGTTTCGCCTAAAAGGCGGACGGGTTCTTCATTTTTATTATAGCATGTAAACAAATCAGCGATTCCTTCTTCGCATCATCTCCCGTATCGCATCCATCTTAGCATCATTATAAAATCTTTTTTTTTCTTCGGGACTCGGTCCAAAAAACCAATGTTTTAATTCAAGCCAATTACCTTTGTTTAAATAGGGAATGCCAAGCCAGTTACCATCCGACTTGTCTACTGGAACGGGCGGGGTATATAAAGGCGGAGTAGAAGGTGGAGGCGTTGGTGGAAGCGGTATTGCTAAAACAGGCACTTGAAACACACGTACATTTTCTCTTCTTTCATGAGTACTTGGAACAGTAGGTATTGTTGGAGAGGGAGTAGGTGAAACGGGAAAATTTCCTACCATGAGTCGAAGCGTTTCAGTATCACTATTGTCAAATTGTTGAGTTCTGATAATGTAGCCGATATCGTACATGGCCCGAGTATAGTCCTTGTTACGAACATCATTAATGGCTGATTCCAAAGCTTTAACAGAAGCTCTATAACGTAAGGGTTCTTTCCAAATTTCATCTCCATTTTTTTTATACTTGCCATACATGTTAATCAAGACTTCCTCGTTTGAAGGTGCAGTTTGCGCAAAAACAAGACCAGTAAAAAACGCGAAGCAAGATAAGACTAGAAAAAAATACTTAAGCACGATTTAATTATAACATAACATCTTTCTGACCTCCTCTGGATTCAGACTAGCCCCACCAACTAAAACGCCTTCAATCTCGTCATACTTTAAAAAATCACCAATATTTTTGGAATTCACAGAACCACCATAAAGAAAATGAGCGTCAATTATATTTTTTAAAAACTTTATCGTTTCTAACGCTTCTTCTGCGCTACATGCTCCAACCCCAACACCAGAAGTACTTATTGCCCATACGGGCTCGTAGGCCACGAAAATTTCCAATTTTTGTAGGGCGGATTCTAATTGTCGCCTTAAAACTTCTTCCTTTCTGCCAGATTGTTTTTCTTCCCAATTTTCACCAACGCATAGAATTGGTATAAATCCTTCTCTTATGACCATACTCATTTTTTGAGCAATCATTTCATTCGTCTCACCCAACTTCCTTCTGTCAGAGTGCCCCAAAATTACATACTTAACTCCTAAATCGTTAAATTCTTTAATCGATGACTCTGGCAGGTCTTGAGCTCCTAATGAAGATTTCTTAAGCACGGAAGCAACACTTTTTAAAAATTGAAATGGCGGACAAATAACAAGATTTTCATGATCCGTTTCCTCCGCCAGCTTTAAAGCTTCATTAACAGAAGCGGGATTGTTTTTCCAGTTAGCTATAATAATTTTTGACATATTAACAAGTGGCTGGATTTACACAAAAACACGCTATCAAATTTCCCAGCGAGAAATTTGCGCTCGCTCTCGACCTCGCTCGTCCATGATGGCAAAAGCCATCAGGACACCGTGCCCGCTCGGTCTGCGAGACGGTTTTTTTAGTAAACTCCAGCCACTTTTTTACTAGACCCAGATTGTTGTCTGAAGGAAACTGGCGGAGGCCGCGCCGGCACGGTCTTTTTGTTATAATGTTCAAAAACAAAAAGCGGCGAGCCGAGCCCGTAGGCTGTCTCGTCTCGCAGGGACGAGAACAGCCGGTTCCTGAAGATAATAAGCTGGGTCTAGTATTCATAATTCACAAACGATTATCGTAATACCATTTTAAAACATCTTTCGCGATTGGCACAGCGTTAAGACTTCCACCCTTGGCGTCTTCAACTAAAACTAAAATCGCTATCTCCGGATCGCTGGTCGGTCCGTAACCAACAAAAAAAGCGTTAGTCTTGGTATTATTAGCAAATTGAGCGCTTCCTGTTTTGCCGGCTGTTTTGTATGGCAAGTCAAAAAGAAGATTTGCCGTGCCATAAGATTTAGAAACAGCGTCTCTCATTCCCTGCTGAACTTCCACTATGAAATTTTTCCAATCAGAGTAGTCAAACAAAACATTAGGCTCTTCGTCTAATAAAAAATGCGGCTTCATCATTTTTCCATTATTTGCAAAAGAGGCAATTAGCGTTAAAAGGCGAATGGGCGTAATTATTAAGTCTCCTTGTCCAATGCTTACGTTATAAGTATCACCAATTCTCCACGGCTGACCACTTCTTTTTTCCTTCTCTTCTGGATTTGGCAAAAATCCGACTGCCTCACCCGGTAAGTCAACTTCCGTTCTTTTATCAAATCCAAATTTTTTCCAATAGTCATTTAATCTGCTAATCCCCAGCCCCTTTAGATTTTTATATCCGCCTCCCACCGCATAAAAGTAAACGTTACTGGAACGCGCCAAGGCAGAATATAAATTAACTAGTCCGTTTTCTTTCCAATCCAAAAAACGACTCGGTTTATCTGGATTATAAGGATTAGGAATCTCTAAGTATCCCGGAGAATAAATTTCAAAACTTGTATCCACCACATTTTCTCTCAATGCCGCTAAAGCTACTAAGGGCTTAATAGTTGACCCCGGACTGTAAACCCCGGCAATAGCTCTGTTGAAAAGAGGTTGATTTGCTGATTTTAAATATTTAGCCGGCTCGTTGTTATTAAAACTAGGAAAACTAACCATTGCCAAAATTTCTCCATTTTTCGGATTAATGGCAATTCCTGTACCAGCGTGTCTGCCAAGTTCTTGTAAGCTTTGCTGAAAACGTTCATAAAAATATTTTTGCAAATCCAAATCTATAGAGATAGCCAATTGAGATCCGGGCTTTGTCTCTCTTATGATTTTTTTCTGCAAAGCATTGCCTTTGGCATCTCGAAAAATTACATAAGCGCCGTCTTCCCCTTGAAGAATATCATTATAAAAAGCTTCTAATCCTGTTTTACCCTCTATGTTTTTTGACCAATCAATCAGACCCGTATATCCCAGTATATGGGAAAGCGTAAAAGGATCTTCGTAATCTCTTTTGTAATCATCCTCAACCATCAACGCATCATTTTTTAAACTTTGTAAATCAATTGCCTGTTCTAAAGTAATATTGCGGGCCAATAAAACTTTGTTGTTTTTTTCTAAATCAACATCTTTAATAATCTTCCTCAAAGTATCTTCAGAAATCTCCAGAAGCGGAGAAAGTTTTTTCAATAGTTCATCTTGCCTGGTTCGATTCTTGAGAAACTCTGATTTATTAACACTCACACTAAAGCTTGGAACATTTCTCACCAGCTGCTTACCAAAACGATCCGTAATAATTCCCCTATAAGCAGGAATAATAAATTCCTGATTAACATTTACATTAGACCTATTTTTATAAAAATCTCCGAAAAATAAATTCAAAGTCGCAATACGAAAAAAAACTACTAATACTATAAATAAGCCACAACCCCCAACCAACCAAAAAACGTTTGTGGCTAATGGCTTTTCTAGACGCCTCAAGTCCCCGGACCATTGATCTAATACCGCATCCTCAAAATTTAGTTCTGGTTCCTTCATCGTAAAATTTTATTAGAATTAAATATAACAATCCGCCAAATATTAGATTATATATTAACTCTTTGAAGAAAATAAGAAAGTTGTTCTGTATAAAATGCCAATCCAATATTAAATAGAAACTTAGCGTTGATAAGAAAACGAAAAATAAATAACTGACAAGCAATCGCCACGGTAAGAATTTTTTAAAAAAATAGACTGCTAACGCTACTAAAACTATAGAGACAATACTCCAATCCCAGCCTTGTTCCACTCTAGATCGGAAGAGCACACGTCTGAACTCCAGTCACGGCTACATCTCGT
>CAYICO010000030.1:0-5786 GCA_964361935.1 uncultured Candidatus Saccharibacteria bacterium | reverse complement strand
AGCATAACGCTTGCGACTTCCGCCAAGAATACGAAAAACACGAATGAATTTCGCTCCTGAATTATCAGCGACTTTTATAATCGATCTTTCCTGTATCATAACTTGCCCACTATAACCCAATTTTTCTCTTTTGACAATGGCCTAGTTTCTTGAATGATCACCTTATCCCCGGAACGATACTCATCTTTTTCATCATGAGCCTTAAAACGACGGGTAATTGTATACTGCTTCAAGTATCTCGGATGGGTTTTATTATAAACAACCTCAACCACTCTGGTTTTTTGCATCTTATCCGAAACCACCGTTCCTTGTAATTTTCTATTTTTTTTCATTTGAATTCATTTTAGTTAAAATTCTAGCAATATCTTTTCTGGTAGATCTAATCTCACGGACATTTTTTATTTTTCCACTTTTTAAGTCAACTCTTAATTGCCACAATTTATCACGCAATTCTTGTAAAGATTTATCCATGATTTTTTACAACTACTCTAGTCCTTACGGGCAACTTGTGACCAGCAAGCCTGAATGCTTCCCTAGCAACGCTTTCAGAAACTCCGTCCATTTCAAACAAAATCCTTCCGGGCTTCACCGGAAAAACATATTCTTTAACATTCCCCTTTCCACCTCCCATGGTAACTTCCGGCGGTCTTTCTGTTACTGGTTTATCAGGAAAAACTCTTATCCACACCATTCCCTCTCTTCTTATACTGTTTGTAATGGCGCGACGGGCTGATTCTATTTGTCGAGAATTAACCCAAGAAGCGCTTTCAGCCTTTAAACCAAAACTTCCATAAGCCAAATGAGAGCCGCGCATGTCAACATTACGCTTTTTAGAGCGTCCTTTCTGCCATTTTCTATGTTTAACTTTTTTGGGAACTAACATATTTTAAATTTCACCCTTATTAACCCAAACCTTTATGCCTACCGTACCATAGGTATTAAAGGCAGTGGCTTCGCCATAATCTATATTAGCCCTCAATGTTTGTAAAGGAAGCTTTCCCCTTGACAACCATTCTCTGCGGGCAATTTCTGCGCCATCTAATCTTCCGGAAAGCCTTATTTTAACACCGAAAATATCTCTATTTTGCATTATTGAATCAACATATTTCTTCAACGTTCTTCTGGTCGGCATTCTCTTTTCCAAATCCATTGCAACATTTTGAGCGATGTTTGCCGCCGACATTTCTGACCTTCTAAGCTCTTCAATATTTAAACTCAAAGAAAAAGCCGGCTCGTCACCATTCCTTTTTTTCCACAATTTTTTCATGGCAGATTCCAGACTTTTATTCAAGTTTTCAATCCCCTTACCGCCATGGCCAATTATAAAACCCGGCTTAGCTGCCTTGATAGTAACTCTATAGTTGTTATTGGCATTCCTTTCTATATCAATACGGGCAATGCCCGCCGTGCTGATTTTGTCATTAATTATTTTTCGTATTAAAAGATCCTCTTCTAATTGAAACTTAAAATTCTTTTTAGCAAACCAATGCGCCTTCCACCAAGTGGTAATGCCTAATCTAAATGAATCTGGTCTAATTTTCTGTCCCATATTTTACACGCTCTTTCTTCTAAACATTTTTTTGAAAAATCCCGGAGAACGATCGACTTTGGATGAACTCGCTATTTCTTTCTCTACTTTTTGAACTTTCTTAACCTTTTCTTTTTTAACCTTTTTTTCTTTTGGAACAATATTAAACTTTACGGAATACGGTTTTTCAGATTCAGAAAGAACAAGGGTCACATGACTTAATTTTTTATGAATAGAAGTGGCCTTGCCCTGGGCTCTTGGTAAAAACCTTTTTAAAATCGGCCCCTGATCAACAGTTATTTTACTGATAAAAAGCTTGGACAAATCCAGGTTTTTATTTTTCGCATTGGAAACGGCTGATCTTAATAATTTTAATAAAGGCAACGCAGATCTTTTATTCCTCATCAATAACTGGGCTTCCGCTTCAGAAGTCGCTAAGCCTTTCAAATTATACGCCATCAAACGAACCTTGCGCGGCGCTATTTTTAAATAATTTAGTTTTGCTGTTATAGAATTCATAGTGAGCTTGTCAGATTACTTCTTGCTTTCGGTTGTGGATTTTGACGCAGCGCTCGCTTGAACCGCCGCCTGTTGTTGGGCCTGCTCTAATTCTCTCTGCATTTTACCGCCATGCTTGACGAATTTTCTGGTAAGGGAGAATTCACCTAAACGGTGACCAACCATTTCTTCTTTGATGTAAACTGATGTAAATGTTTTTCCATTGTGAACGCCAACAGTAAAACCAACCATTTCTGGGGCAATTTCTGAAGATCGTGACCAAGTATTAATCACTGTCACATCGCCAGTTTTTAAACGAGAAATCTTTTTTAATAATTTTGGGTCAACGTAAGGCCCTTTCTTGCTTGATCTGCTCATATATTTCTTTACCTAACCTTGGGCCTTCTCTTAATAATTAAATTGTTGGACTTTTTGTTTGGATTGCGAGTTTTACGGCCGCCTGTAATATTTCCCCAAATATCCTTAGGACGACGCGTGCCTCTGCGCTGTCTTCCTTCACCACCACCATATTTATGGTCACATGGATTCATAACACTAGCACGAACTGTCGGTCTTACGCCTAACCATCGAGAACGACCTGCTTTCCCAATATTAACCAAGTTCCATTCTGCATTCGAAACCTGACCGATGGTTGCCAAACTGCTCCAACTAACTTTACGAATTTCTTTAGAGGGCATCCTTAAATCAGAATAACCCGCATCATGAGCTAATATTTCCGCATAAGAGCCGGCAGACCTCATTAACTTGCCCCCACCCCCTCTTTGCATTTCAATATTATGCGCAAAATAACCGACTGGAATATTTTTTAAAGGCAAACGATTGCCAACTTTTAATGGGGCGTTTTCCGCAGTAATAATTACATCACCAACCTTAGTGTCCTTGGGAGCCAAAACATAATTTTTTGCTCCATCTTTGTAACTTATTAAAGCTATAAAAGCCGTTCTGTAAGGATCATACTCAATAGTTGCCACCCTTCCCGGAATATCAAATTTGTCCTGTTTAAAATCGATAACGCGGTAAGTCTTTTTATTCCCACCGCCCTGATGACGCATAGTAATAACACCACGACTATTTCTACCTGATTTAGCAGAAATGGCCTTGGTTAAGGGCTTATATGGTTCGGCGACAGTGAGAACGGAATAATCAACAACCGTCATCTGCCTTCGCGACTTTGTTACCGGTTTATAGGATTTCATTATTGCGGCAGTATATCTAATTTTTGCCCCGATTGCAACGTTACAATCGCCTTCTTATAGCCCGGCTTTACACCCAAAGTCCTCCCCAAACGACGCTTTTTAGACTTAACGTTTAAAATATTAACGCTGTTAACTTTAACTTTATAAACCGCTTCCACTACCTTCTTGACTTCACTTTTATTGGCTGACCCATCAACTAAAAAAGAATACTTTCCCAGATGACTAAGCATGGTAACTTTTTCGGTAATTATTGGTTTTTTCACTAAAGATTTATTTATCATATTTTCACCTTATATTTTCCACCGCTCTTTGATCAATAAAAATATTTTTATATCTAATCACATCTTTCACATTTAAAGAATCAGGACTTAAGCTTTTAACTTTTGGGATATTGGAAGAGGCTCTGTTAATATTTTTATTATCCATAGATGGTACCAATAAGGAACTGGCGGGAACCCATTTCAACTCTTTAGTTTTTGGCTGATTAATGTTTAAGCTATCAACTATTTTTAAATTTCCATCTTTTAATTTTTTAGACAAAGAAACATAAAGAGCTAGACGCAGCATTTTTTTGTTAATTTTTTTTGTGAAATTTCTATCTTTATTTGGACCAAAAGTGGTGCCACCGCCTTTCCATAACGGAGATCTAATAGAACCGTGACGAGCTCTTCCCGTGCCTTTTTGTCTCCACGGCTTTTTACCACCACCGCTAACCTCTCCCCTCCCCTTAGTGTGAGCGATATTCTGCCTGCTGTTGGCATCAATAGCGGTTATAACCTGATGCACTAAATCGGAATTCCATGGCTGATTAAAAATCTCTTCTTTAATATCTACATTTCCCACTACTTCATTTTTAATGTTATATATCTGGGTCTTCATGTCTTTAAGCATTAATTTCTACCCTACCGCCCCTATTCCCCGGAACAGCGCCCATAATAAATAATTCTCTAGTTTCCAAATTTATCTCAACAACCTTCAAGTTCTTAACGCTTACTCTGACATTGCCCATGTGACCAGCCATTTTTCTGCCAGGAATAACTCTTTGAGGAGTGGTATTGCCTATGGAACCGGGAGCTCGAAGTCTATTTTTCTGTCCATGAGTTTTAGGTCCGCCGTGAAAACCATGCCTTTTAACTACGCCTTGAAAACCACGGCCTTTGGAAGTGCCGCTAACTTTTACCAAATCTCCGGATTTTAGTCCGGAGATATCGCTTTTCTCATCTACTTTTACTACTGTCACGCCAACTACGCTGTCCTCCTTCCATAACTGGGTCATCTTTAATTTTTTACCAACAAATTTCATACGTTTAAATAATCTTTATCTCTATATCAACCCCAGCCGCCAAATTTAATTTTGACAACGCCTCTATGACATTCTGATTAAAATTCAATATGTCCAATAATCTCTTGTGAACGCGCAACTCAAACTGCTCTCGAGCGTTTTTGTGAACAAAAGTGGAACGATTAACGGTATACTTATGAATTTCAGTGGGCAAAGGAATTGGTCCAATAATTTTGGCTTCGTATCTCTTGGCAGTATCAATAATCTGTTTTACAGAATTATCAATTAATTTACTGTCGTAAGCTTTTATTTTCAATCTCAATTTTTCAGCTGGACCCTCTTTCTTTGCCATACGCTTAAATCTATTTAAGAATCTTTGTCACAACTCCAGCGCCTACTGTTTTGCCTCCTTCGCGGATAGCAAATCTTTGCTTTTCTTCAAGAGCAACTGGAACAATTAATTTAACAGATAATTTAACAGTGTCACCGGGCATAACCATTTCTGTTCCTTCCGGCAAAATAACCTCACCGGTAACATCAGTGGTTCTCATATAGAACTGTGGCTTATATCCTTTAAAAAATGGGGTGTGGCGTCCGCCTTCCTCCTTTGTTAAGACATAAACCTCTGTTTCAAAATCTGTATGCGGATTTACTGATCCAGTTTTTGCCAAAACCTGACCGCGTTCCACGTCTTCCTTTTTAAGTCCTCTCAATAAAACACCAACATTGTCACCAGCCCTTCCCTCATCTAACAACTTGTTAAACATTTCTATGCCGGTAACAACTGTTTTAGATGTCGGTTTTATACCAATAATTTCTACTTCCTCGTTAACTTTAACGATGCCTCTCTCAACTCTTCCAGTAACCACAGTTCCTCTACCTTCAATAGAAAAGATATCTTCGATAGGCATTAAGAATGGTTTTTCAGTTTCTCTAACCGGCTCTGGAATATATTCATCTAAAGCTTTTACTAAATCTAAAATTGGTTTCACGGCTGGATCATCAACCGACTTGGCTTCAAGAGCTTTTAAAGCGGAGCCGCGAATAACGGGAACTTGGTCTCCCGGAAACTCATACTTCTTTAATAATTCTCTTACTTCAGATTCAACTAAATCAACCAGTTCTAGATCATCAACTTGATCAACTTTATTAAGAAAGACGACAATGGCCGGCACACCAACTTGGCGAGCTAAAAGAATATGTTCTCTTGTTTGAGGCATTGGACCATCTGTTGCCGCAACTACGAGAATTGCGCCATCCA
>CAYICO010000029.1:0-5820 GCA_964361935.1 uncultured Candidatus Saccharibacteria bacterium | reverse complement strand
GGCTGTCTCGTCTCGCAGGGACGAGAACAGCCGGTTCCTGAAGATAATAAGCTGGCTCTGGTGTTATGAATTAAGAATATAAAAGTTCTTAAAAAGCTCTGCCACAAGAATCGGCCCGGTGCCGCCGGGAGTAGGAGTATAAAAACCAATTTTCAATTTACAATTTTCAATTTTCAATATTTGTAGGTCTGGAGGGAAGCCAAAATCTATAATTCCCGCCCCTTTTTTGAGCCATTCGGGATTAATTAAGTCTTTCTTGCCCACACCAGTAATAATCAGATCAGCCCCCGATAAAACTTCCTGCAAGTTTTCCGTCTGGCTGTCAGCAACCTTGAATTTTACGCCATCTTTTTTCAGCCATTTAATAATCGGCTGACCAACTAATCTTCCCTTGCCAACCACTGCCACGCTTAAATCATTTAAACTTTTATTTTGAGATTTTAAAATTTCTTTAATCACGCCAACAACCGGAGACTCAACCAAGTCCGAAACCAAACCGTCCACATCTTTTTCATGATTTATATAAGATAGAGCTCTTTCTCGGTCAAACTTTTTTGGCAGAGGCAGTTGAACAATAATGCCGCCAATCTTGGGGTCGTTGGAGACTTTTTTGATTTTGTCCTCTAACTCTTCTTGAGAAACTAAATCCGGCAGTTGGTATAAATCAAATCTTATGCTTAAATCACCGGCAACTTTTTCTTTTATTTTAATAAAGGACGAAGACGCCAAATCATTGCCCACCAAAATAGCGGCTAAAATTTTTCCGGGAGCTGGTTTTTTTTTAAGCTCTTCAATAATGCCGGCGGCAATAAATCGCCCATCTATCTTTTGCATAAAAATTCTTCAACTTCTTTCTTTATTTTTGACGGCTTTTCCCTTTTCATTAAAATTCTTTCAAGCCATTCGGCAATTTTTCCCATCTCCGGCTCCTTCATGCCTTGAGTAGTAACAGCGGGAGTGCCCAGACGCAAACCGGTCGGATGAAATGGCGAAACATCGCCGACGAGAGCATTACGATTTGTCATAATCCCCGCCTCCTCAAGCAAGTTCTGCGCCTCAAGACCGCTTAAATTAAGATTCTTACAATCAAGTAAAACTATATGATTGTCAGTGCCGCCAGTAACAACGACGAAATTATATTTTACTAAAACATCTGCTAATTTTTTTGCGTTTTTAACAACTTGCTTTCCATAATCTTTAAAAGACGGCTTGCTCATTTCAAAAGCCATTAAAGCCTTAGCCGCTATTTCATGATTGTGGGGCCCTCCTTGCAAGCCGGGAAAAACAGCTTTATCTATCCTATCAGCTAAATCTTTTCTGCAAAAAATAACAGCGCTTCGCGGTCCTCTCAAGGTTTTGTGAGTTGTAGTCATGACAATGTCAGCATCAGCAAAAGGAGATGGATGCACACCCGCAATAATTAATCCAGCAATATGAGAAATATCGGCAACGTGATAAGCCCCAATTCTTTTCGCTATTTTTCCAAATTTTGCAAAATCAATCGCTCTTGGATAGGCAGAAGCTCCCGAAATAATCATTCTGAGTTGATGTTCTTCGGCTATTTTTTCAACTTCTTCGTAATTAATCAAACCAGTTTCCGGATCAACTCCATATTGAACAGATTTGTAATACAAACCTGAAAAATTAACTCTGTGGCCATGAGTTAAGTGTCCGCCTGCCGCTAAAGACATGCCCATCATAGTTTCGCCCGGCCTTAACAAAGAAAAATAAATAGCCAAATTGGCCGATGAGCCAGAGTAAGGCTGAACGTTAACATGCCAATCATCGCCTAATTTAAAAGCCTTTTTTAAACGATTGATGGCTAAAAGTTCAATCTGGTCATAAATCTTGTTACCAGAATAGTAGCGTCTTCCGGGATATCCTTCTGAATACTTGTTGGTTAAAACTGATCCCAAAACCTTCAGCATTTCAGCTGAAACATAGTTCTCTGAAGGAATAAGGTTGATGGTATTTTTCTGCCTTTCTTCCTCTTCCATTATTAATTTTTCCAGTACTTTATCAGACATGATAGTTCTTGTAATCTATCTAAAAAATCGATTTAATACAACCTGTTATAATTAATGCGTGGAGTTTCTTAACTGGCGAAACCTGCTTGTTGTTTTTATATTTTGGGGACTAATCTTTTCCGGAGCGTTTTTTTGGCAGCAACAGTATTCTGAACAATCTGAACAGATTTACAAATCCGCCAAAAAAATAATTAAAAAGCCGCCAAAAGCAGAGTTTAAATTTGATAAGCCAACGGAAGAAGAGCTGAAAGAAATAGAGCAAGAAAATTTCAGCCTAGATTTGATTACGGTACCAATTAAAAGGACTATCCAGGTATTCCAATGTCCAGAAGAAAGTTGTAAAGTCCTTGGCAAATTTGACCCCGGAATAGAATTAAGATTTGATTTTGAAAAAATTGAACCGCTATCAAAATGGTTGGAAGTTCCCTGGCCCAATCCAAACTCGGGACCAAAAAGCGGATATATCAAAACAACCGATCTGGAAAAGGCGGCGCAAGAAGCCCCGCCACTGCCTCAAGTCAGTTTGGATGTTACGGAAGTTCAACTTGAACCGGCTAAGCCCATCGAGATTAATCCACAGACCATTGTGGGCATAGTTTGCGAATTTTATAATCCCAGCACTCGTGACACAAAAACGACTCGCGGTTCTGGCGTTATTATCACAGAAAACGGACACATATTAACCGCACGCAGTATAGTAGATTTAAACTACTTAAATGAAGGGCTAGAAGACTTTCAAATAAAAAATTGCTTGGTCGGCTCACTGCCTCAATCAGAACCCCTTCCGTCTGTTGACGCAATCCAAAAACTTAACGCATTCGTAAGAATTCCTATTCTGCCATTTACCGCCGAAGTATTTTACATACCCAAAGAAGAAGGGCTAAGCGCATATGAAAAATCCTGGTTGGATTTTTCTATTATACAAATCAGTGATTTAAATCCAGATGCTAAATTTTTTGGCATCACCAAATTGCCAGAAAGTTTTCCCTTTGCCCCTATTTTAATATCAGACATACCAAAAACCAATGAACCTGTTTTAAGTTTTGGTTTTCCCAGTGGCACGACCGTGGGCCATCAAGCTGATATAAGAACTTTATTTATTCAGGGCTTGTTGAGCCACATCACTAATTACTGGGCGGGAGATAAAAGATACGCGGAAGATTTATTCATGATAGAAACCCATTTAGACACCGAAGACACGGCAGGAGGGCGCTTCGGCTCGCCTATCTTCTGGAAGGGATATATAATAGGAGTGCACACGGTCAAACAAAGAGAGTCTCTGCAAATATTTAACATGGGGGCCAAAGCCATCCTGGAAAATTTATACGATAACAACGTGGCAATACCGCTGGAGGTTTATTAGGGACCTCCTCCCACACACCCCTCCTTCACTGAGTGCTTCGACTCGAAAAATAAACTCGCTCATATACGCTAATTTACCACCCTGCCGTAAAGCGGGTGCCCGGATAAATTAGCTATTCGCTCGTTTCTTTTTATATACTCGTCTCCGCACATTCGTTCAGGGGGGGGTGTGAGGAGTCCTCTATAGTACCGGATGTAAAAATTTAAATAAGAACTCCAGCAATCTTTGGTACCACCATTTATTTTTTGGCTGAAAATTCAGTCGTTCTCCTTCTTTTTTCCAACCCTCTATTATGGATGACAACTTGCCAATCATCTCTTGATTTTGAAAAATAATTCCTCCTTCCATCATATTGTCAAAACTTAAAGCGTCTATATTTTGTGAACCAACCAATGCCTCCGCTCTATCAATCAGCAACGCTTTGGCATGAATCATTTTTTTAACAAAATAGAAATTGATACCCGGACGACAAACTAAAGAAGAGAAAAGGTGGTTTGCCATATTCAAAATAAACACATCGGTTCTCTCCGGCAAAACAACATCAACAACAACTCCCCGCTTAATAGATTTGTACAATAATTTCACCAGCCATGGATGGGGGACAAAATAAGGAGTAACAATCATAATACTACTTTTCGCATCGGCAAGGGCCTTCTTATAATGTTTTTTTAAAACAGATTTTTTTCTTCCCGGCCAATGTTCAATAACTTTAACTTTAAATTTGCCCATGACCGATTTTTTTACATTGATCTTTTCTTTGCCTCCAGAAAAATAATAAGTTTTCACAAACGAACGCAGCAAGTAATTTACTATTCCTCCTTCCAATCTCACATGAAGATCCAGCCAATGACGATGGTGTTTGGCCAAATTAACGCCACCGATAAAAGCCATCTTTTCATCAACGATTAAAAGTTTTTTGTGATTTCTCCCCAAAATCCCATGTCCCCTAAAAAACAAAATTTCCGCGCCAGCGCTCTCAAGCGCTTGCCTTATTTTAGAACTTAAAAAAAAGCTCCCCCAGTAATCAACGATAATTTTTACCCTCACTCCCGAAAGAGCTTTTTCTTTTAAAGTATTAAAAATTTTTTGGTTGAGATCGTCTCCATCTGAATCCAGTAAGATATAACTCTCCCAATAAATAGAATTTTTACTTAAGGTTAGAGCTTCTAACATGCCCTCCCAAGCTTTTTCTGAAGTTGTATAAAATTTATATCTCAAGCCTTTCTAAGAAATTTTAGTCCAAGCATCATGCTTGCGATTAATATTAAGATAGCACTTAACATAAAAGGCCAAAAAGAGCCATACGCCTGCCAGAGAAATCCCGCAATTACATTGCCCGCAATGGTAGAAAACCCAATAACTGTATGGTAAATGCCAAAAGCTTCTCCATGACTTTCTCTAAGAGATAAATCGGAAACAAAAGCTTTTAAAACTCCATCAGTAAGCCCAATAAACAAACCGTAGCAAGCAAACAACGCCCAAAGATAAATGGGATTGGAAACGTAAGCAAAACCGACATTAATAAGGGCGAACAAAACAAAAGCTGACACCAAAACAGGAGCGCGCCCAATTTTGTCAGATAATTTTCCGGAAGGATAAGCGCTGAAAGCATAAAAAACGTTGTAAATAAGATAGACTACAGGAATTAAGAAAATGGCCATTTTTAATTCGTTCGCTTTCAGTATGTAAAAAGAGTAGCTGTAATTCGCGAAACCAAAAAACGCAGCTACGATAAGAAAAAATTTAAAATTGGAAGAAAACTGTCCAAATTGAAAAAGTTTTTTTCTTTCTTTTAGTAAATGTTTAGCGCCATCCTCATGAAATGGAACTTCTCTAACAAATAAAAGAAGAAAAACGCCAATAATAGCAGGGATAAAAGACAATAAAAGAATTAACCGAATGGCTGATGACACAGTCTCCAAATAATAAATAATAAAAACAGCGATAATAGTTCCTATCACAGCCCCCGCGGTGTCACTGGCCCGATGCAAACCAAAATATTTTCCACGCTCTTCCGGCCCAACCGATTCAGCGATTAGAGCGTCTCTGGGAGAAGTTCTAATTCCCTTGCCAATACGATCTAGAGAACGAAAAAAAAGTATGGTGATTGGGCTGGCAGATAAAGCAAAAAATAATTTAGAGATACTGCTTAAGCTATAGCCCAACAAGGTTAAACCCTTGCGACGGTGAATCGCATCTGATAAGTATCCTGAAAAATATTTCAACAAGGAGGCCAGGCCTTCCGCAACGCCTTCAATAATGCCGATCATCGAAAACGATGCCCCTAAAACATTTTTTAAAAAAATAGGCAAAACGGGAAAAATCATTTCCGAACTTATGTCAGTAAAAAAAGAGCTGGCTGATAGACACCACACATTAGTTTTGAGAATTTTTTTCTCGGGCATAAAAATAGACTAAGCCTATACATCA
>CAYICO010000028.1:0-5849 GCA_964361935.1 uncultured Candidatus Saccharibacteria bacterium | reverse complement strand
ATCGCCGATGGTAACGAAGATGACACCAGCAACTGGACTCAAAAAGTTTTTAATCTCCCCGAAGAGGCCGCTAATAATCCTAACCTTCAGTTTCGTTTTCGAGCCAGTCTCGATACTGCTAGCAGCACTTTTGAGTTAGACAATGTATTACTTAGCGGCGAGACCGAGACTACTACTATTAGCGGTCAAAAGTTCTATGATTTAAATGCCAATGGAATTAAAGACGAAAATGAACCGGGTTTAGCCAATTGGTTTATTTGGATAATCAACGAAGAAAGTGAAGAATATTTTGAAACATTAACTGATAGTAATGGCAACTATTCTTTCTCTGATTTAGATGCGGGCAGTTATTGGGTCTGTGAATCTACCGGAGAAGATGGCTGGTTTCAGTCGTTTCCGGCGAATAATGAAGATGAGGAATGGAGTTATTGCCAAGACGAAGAAGGCACTAATGGTTATTTGGTTGATTTAAGCAATGGTCAGGTCTTGTCAGGTTTGGATTTTGGAAATTATCGTTTTGGCTCGGTGACAGGAGTAAAATTTGAGGATTTAAACGAAAACAGCCAGCGAGAAGAAAATGAATCTGGTCTGGCTAATTGGTTAATAGAAATTTTTCGAGAAGAGAACGGAGAGGAAGAGGAACCTCTAGCCTCTCAATCAACTGACGAAACAGGCGCCTACTTTTTTGACGGATTAAAACCCGGAACTTATAAGATTAGGGAAGAGGAACGATCGGGCTGGCGGCAAACAGCTCCTACATCTACTATTCATCATCTGATAGGTGTTATTTCCGGCGAACTGATTCGGGGGAAAGATTTTGGCAACACCAAAAAAAAGGTTGTTATCACTGGCTATAAATGGTCCGATCTTAATAATGATAGTATTTGGCAAAGGGAAGGTTCGGATATTGAACCGGGCATTGAAGGTTGGCCAATTTCTCTAGCTCAAGTAGGACAACGGCCCGTTGAAGAAAATGGCCCCGTGCCAATTGAAATAGTAGCCCTTTCGCTCACTGGTAGCGACGGCAAGTTCTCTTTTACTATTACTCCCACCGAGGAGGCGACAAACTATCGTATTACAGAGGAGACTCGTGAGGGTTGGCAACAAACTGCTCCTCAAGAATCTTTCTTTGATATTTTTGTTGATTTAGAAGCTTCAGAAATAACCGTCGATCGAAACAATGCGCCATTAAACTTTGGCAATCACCAAGTTGTAGAGCAACAAGTTATAGAGCAGAATGGTCCTCCAATTATAGGAGGCAGTGGTAGCGGTAGCGGCAGTGGCGGCGGTGCTGGTCCAGTCATTTCGTCATCGCTGATTTCTACCTTGCCTGTGGTTGCGACTATTCCCACTCCTACAACTGTTGTTCCTACTCCTTCCGCCATTCCTGTTTCCGATGCCCCCGCTTTAGTGCGGCAAAAGAGCGAACCCGCACCAGTCCAACCAGTAACGAATCCGGTAACAGCGCAGTCAACCACCACTCCCCCTGCTACACCTAGAACACAAAACCTTCTTGCTAATTTACTCTCCTTCATCCTCGAACTTTTTAAGCGCTAGTTAAATCTTTGTGTTTATAAATACAAATTTATAAAATGATGGTTATAACATCCTGCACGGTGCGGAGCTAAACTGTATATTGCTTTTTATTATAATCTTATTATAATGAGCTTATGACCCAAAAATTATTAAAAGTAGGCGACTCCACTGCCGTGACTATTCCCAAAAAGTCTTTAGATGAATTAGGGTTAAAAGCTGGCGATAGGGTTACAGTAGAGATTGATAAAGGTGGCCAAACCATCAAAGTTAGGCCAGCGGTTAAAATTAATCGTGAGGTTATTGACTGGACTGAAAAATTTATTGCCAAATACCGTTCTGCTTTGGAAGAGTTGGCTAAGAAATAGACGAATGTCATGAAATATCCCTCATCGCAAGACATTTTAGTTATACACGCTAAAATAATCGATGAAACCGGTGGATTACATGGAGTGCGTGATATTAATTTACTGGCATCCATCAGTTACAAGCCAAGAACAACGGCTTTCAGTAAGGAAATATACGTGAATGTTTTTGAAAAAGCCGCTGTGTATTTAGAAGCCATCGCCAATTACCACATCTTTAGTGATGGCAATAAAAGAACGGCTATTGCAGTCGCTATTTATTTTTTATTTTTAAACAAAGTTGAATTTAATTGCTCTAACAAAGAAATGGTTGATTTTGTTCTGAAAATTGTTATTGAAAAACTTGATATCAAAACGATTGCCAAGTGGATAAAGAATCGTTCTAAAAAGACAAATTAGTAATGATGCGGCTGAGGGTGTTTAGAAGTTCCTTGCCGAAAATCCCGACAAGTTCAGGAGTATCACATTCGTGGTCTACAATGACCAGAAGACTCAAGCCTTGCGCTTCGTTTGGTGAGAAGTTTTTATTTTTAGATCTCAAACTCAATAATACAGATTCGAAATACATTCAGTAGGTGAAGCTTGATGTTGACAGTAGAATAGTGGCTTGTTAGAATGTCGCCAGTTCTAAAAGCTCCACCCTAAATCAGGAAAGCGAGGTAACAAGTGACTACGAACCAGACGCAAGACATCAAGACCTTCCGGAATCCAACCGGATACTGGGAGTATGAAGGATCATTCTCTGTCGAACTGACATCCGATGCTGATAAGAGTATCGTGCCATCAAGCGCAGAGATCCGTGATAATACTGTTCATGTCCGACACGGACGCATCAAACAGACGATGGGCGGTATCCAGCTCTATTCCAAAGATAGTCCCTTTTACTGGGGCTATCCGTACATCAAAGTCATCCGCGATGGAAATAGAAATCTTCTGTGGGTGAATTACAAATACAGCTAAGTACGTTCTCCACCGCCCACTAAAAGCCGCACGGCTTCGGTTGGGCGGTTTTTATTTTATGATTAATGAAAATAAATAACCGCTATTTTAATAAAAATTTTTATTGCAAAAAGTCTATTTCTAGTTTACCCTTGCGGACAGAACTCTAAAAAAGGACAAGTGAATGAACAATTATTCCCTGCCCTACCAAAAGTGCAAATCGGCAAGACTATGCACGGCCCCATCTCACTTTTCTACGCCTAATTCTCGTTTTTGTTTGGATTTTTATTTGTCGCAAGGCACGCCAATATTAGCGTCTAGATCTGGCGTAGTAGTAAAAACAGAAAGCCGATATAACAAAAGTTATTCCGACAGATTATTCATGCCTCGATGCAATTATGTTGTCATTAAGCACAGCGACGGACAAGAAAGCGTTTATGCTCATCTTGCTTGGCGTTCAGTGAAAGTCAAAGTAGGCGAGAAAGTCAGAAGGTATGAGATTTTAGGTTTAAGTGGACAGACAGGTTATGCAACGTATCCGCACCTCCATTTTGGAGTTTATGATTCAGAAGGCAATAACATTAGACCAGACTTTGACACAAAGTTACCAATGAAAATTAGTCATAAAAGACCTTTCCTAAAATAGGTCTTTTTTTTATCTTTAAATACGAAAAAAAATTGACATATTTGAATTTATTTGATACTATATAGCCAGTTTCGAGTAGAACTTTGACTCAATAGAGGGAGGAAATGTTATATGCACTGGATAGCTTGGGTTGTTATTATCGTTTGGGTAATTTGCGCGATAATTAATGGCATATGTCTCAAGAAGATGGATGTCTCATCAAGATGGTGGGAAGGTGGTGAATCTTGGCTTCTTTTTGCCCCATTTTGGTGTGTTCCCATTGTACTTACATATTTTGACTGGAAAAAGCACGATCTTGAAACATATATGAGAAAGTTAGAGAAAGATAGAAAAAAAATAAGAAAGTAAGGACCCGTTGTGACAGAAATGATTACCCTGTTTAGAGTTCTCAAGATCAGCCGCCTCAACATGAGGCGGCTTTATTTTTAGTAAGATTATCAATCCCCTTTCAGCATGCTAGTCTTAAGACAGTATTTTAAAAAAATAATGGGAGAAGGCAATGACGATTAATTATGTTTTGAGCTGGCTGGTTAATCATATGAAAGGAAATCACAACAAAATAAGATGGTATAGGGATTTAGACAATGGGGGTCTGTTCACTGAAATTAATGGAGTAACTTTGAGATTGTTAGGAGGACAAACAGAATCAACTAGATTAGTTTTTACTAAAGGAGTAAGAACATATCAAATCGAAAAACCTATTAAACGATCCTCCGTTGCTCTTATAAACTGGATACGCAATGCTAGTCCTGTTGATGAAATTAAAAAAGATGAAGAGGATTTATGTAAAAAATTTGAAGAGCTAACGACACTAGCATTAAAACAAGTAGAGAGAAGAGATATTTTCGCTGAAAAACGAGAAGTCGCCGACTCTCTTTTTAGCCTTGTCGTTTCTTGGAAAGCATAAAAGACATAGTATAAAAAATCACCCTTGAACTGGGTGATTTTTTATCAACGATTAACCGCGCGATACGTCCTTAGCGCTTGGTCCTTTTTCTCCATTAACTACTTCAAAAGTAACAGCGTCACCAACCTTAAGTTCGGTGAAAGTCACGCCCCTTAGTTCGTTAGAGTGAAAAAAAAGATCCTTAGCTTCACCTTCACGAGTTATGAAACCAAATCCTCTATCAGTAAGTGTTTTAATTACTCCTTTCATATATTTTTATTTTTTACTAGAAACTCGACTATGCCTCTTGCTGTGATGATATTGTAGTAGTATTTAAAATGTCAAACTATTGTGCTATCTTCTTTTCAGCTTTGTTGATACTTACAAAGTAAGAGGCAAAGATTGGTTTCTTCTTCCAAACAACGACTTCATCGGCTTCTTGTAAATAGTTATTTGAAAAAAGAATATCGTTCGGTTGTTGTGGTTGCTATATATGATAAACAAAATAGAATAATGTTGGGACTGTTATGAGACGCGTCATTTTGGAGAGTCCGTTTGCTGGAGACATTGAAAGAAATATGAATTATGCGCGTATGTGCATGCACGATTGTTTAATGAGAGACGAAGCTCCTTTCGCAAGTCATCTGCTCTATACGCAACCGCACGTTTTGGACGATAGCGTGCCGGAAGAACGCGCTTTGGGCATAAACGCAGGTTTTGCTTGGAGTGAAGTTGCGGAAGCTGCCGTAGTTTATACCGACTATGGGATTTCAGGAGGAATGCAAAAAGGCATAGAAAGGCACATGAAGAAGGGATTGCCGGTGGAGTATCGCAAATTGTTTTAAATTGTTCGAACTTATCCCCGCCAACAGCGGGGATTTTTTTAAATAATCAATTTTATTTGATTTAAAAATAAAATTTTGTTATACTAGTCTCACTTTTGTTTTATGGTTTCTAAGACTAGTAAAAATATAGTCAGAAAACAAAAAATATATTTAATCGGTTCTCTAAGAAATCCGGAGGTACCTAAGTTGGCGCAAAAAATCAGGAAGATGGGGTTTGATGTTTTTGACGACTGGTTTGCCGCCGGCCCAGAGGCAGACGACAAGTGGAGAGATTATGAAAAAGCAAGGGGACGCACTTATAAAAAATCTTTAAGCGGTTTATCGGCAAACCACGTTTTTCAGTTTGATCTTAAGCATTTAAATGAATGTGATGTCGCGATACTTTTTTTGCCAGCCGGAAAGTCGGGTCATTTAGAATTAGGATATGTAATAGGCAAAGGTAAAAAAGGATATATTCTGCTTGATAATCCTGAAAGATGGGATGTGATGTATAAATTCGCCCATGGCGTACTGCATAGTTTTGAAGAACTAGAAGAAGAATTAATAAAAATCAACAAAAAGACCGGAATAAGCCCGGTCAAAAAAATAATTATTACTTAGAAAGAAGCAAGTAGTCTTCCGGATACTCAAAGACT
>CAYICO010000027.1:0-5944 GCA_964361935.1 uncultured Candidatus Saccharibacteria bacterium | reverse complement strand
TGTTAATAAGGCTGTTGTTAACTATAGCCCTTTTTCATATAATAAGAGGCTAGATTTTCTTCTTAAACTAGGCAACTCACCTGAAAGCGTAAGAGTAGCGCGAGAAGAATTGGATGATATCGAAAAAAATAAACTTCCTGATGTGAATAACAGAATCAAGCAACTGTCCAGCAATCCTATGGGCGAATATACTCATGTTCTTCAGGAAAAGCATGAATTAGAACGAAGAGCCGAAATATTGAAAGTAATAATTAACATGCCGCTAGATATTACTAGCGTTGAAAATCTTTCCCCCATTAAAGATGTTATTACTTTATCTTTCAAACTTAATAAGGGAGAGGATGCTGGTTTAAGAACTATTAACTTTATTAATTTCTCTAATAGGAATTCGGAGGAAATCAAGTTAACTCCCGTTTTCCTTGTTGATGGCAGAGAAGTTACGATATCAAACTCTGTAAAAATCAAAACTGTAAATGCTGTTGGTCATAGTAATCTGATAAAAATTCTTGAGAAAATGAATGTCGGTTCTTTCACCGTGAAAGAAACTGATGTTGATAGAGTTTATTATGTTAACTTTAACGACTTAAGTTTACCAGTTAATTTTTTAGTGTTGTCTAACATACTTTCGGAGCAGTCATGGGTTGAGTATGCCCAACCTCACTTTTCGTTTATTGCTCCTTCTGTTTCTTATGACTTTCATGTTCTGCCAAGTGGATCGCCTACGTTGGGTGAGAAGAGGACCCTTATCGTAGAGATAATTGTTAATGACCCGAAAATTAAGATTAAAGAAGATGAAATTCCTCAACTAGGACAAGGTGGTTTTATTGTTACCCAGCAATCTGTTCCTGCTGGGTCTAATGAAGTCTTTTTTAAGTTTGAAGAGATGCAAAAGACTGTTATTCGTGGAGAGGGTAAAGATATTTGGACTCTTTCATATCCATTTTATTGTTATTCTCCTGGTTCGTTTTCGTTCTCTCCGTTATATATTCCGTTGGAGGATGAGGAAAGTGGGATGGGAAGTATCACATTTAATCCTTCGTACTTTGGTTTTCATGTGGCAAGTATCACTGAAAAATCGGTGGTCTCCGTGACAGATATTCAATCGATTAAAAATTATCAGGCAAATTTTGATGAGATTCAAAATGTCGGAGTTTCTGATGCGAGAAGCGTGAGTAAGTGGTTTACGTCACTTGTAACTACCGCGATTATTCTAGTAACGCTTGGTGTTCTGATTTGGGCTTGGCCGTTAATGGGTGTTGTGACTGCGGTTTTTGGCAATATGAAGAAAAATCGTGAATCGAAAAAAGAGATGATGGATAAGTTAGAAAGATTTGGGTCTTGTTTGCGGGGGATTTCCCATCAGGATCCCTCCTTTAGAATGTCTTATCAGATTTTAGAGACCGTATTGAGAGAGTTCTTGTTTTTGTTTGATATTCCAGAGAACGTTTCTGCCAACGAGCTAAGGAAAAGCTTGGATAAGGAGAAATCTTTTGGATACGAAAACCACAGTCGATTCGTTATTTTGTTAGGTGTACAAGAACTAGATAAGAGACATGATTCTGAATATGCTTTTTCTGATAGGGGACTTGCTTGTATTGAAGACTGGTATAGTCTCTGCAAGGCCTATGTTTGTAGAAAGAAGGGAGTAAAAAATGTTTGAACATCCTTGGGTTTTTCTCTCCTTTGTTTTACTTCTTACTATTTTTCTTTGGCGTAAAAGCAAATATTTCGTTAAGGTCGGATCGTTAACTAAGATTAGTTCATCTTACGAAAGAAATAAGGGGAAGATTGCTCTGAAAAAGCTCTTCCCCGTTTTTTTGTTTTTTTCTGGAATGACCTTATTGATTTTATCTGCGGCTGATCTTTGGCTTGGTTATGAAGAAACTTCTAAAAAATATCTGTTGCATAATTACGTTCTAATCAACGACGGTTCTGGCTCTATGGTTGGCGTGCCCGATGCTATTCCAGCGATGCTTTCAGGAAATAGAATATTTTTTGAAACTCTAAAACAATCTGACAGAAAAGATGACGAACGTGATTTGGTGGCTCAAGTTGTTTTCTCCAATGGGGCATACGTTGTCTCTTATTTTAGAGAGGACTATGACAATTTAATGAGAAAAATGGAATTGACTAACTGGACATCACCCCCACTCAATATGGGTACTGACGCTGGTAGCGGACTTTGGAGTGCGCTTCAATTGTCACTTAAAAAAAATCAGCAAAATGGTGGACATGCATATACTAACGAAGAAATGAAGTTTTTAATTGCGCGAGTAAGGGGAATGGAAAGCGAGTTAAGCCTTAATAAGGCTCTGGAAGAAAAAACAAATGTAATTAGAAATGAACTTAATGGTTACGTATTTATTGTTTTTACTGACGGAATGTTTGATTTAAGTTCTAGTCCCGAGTTTATTAGTCCAACTAAAACTATCCAATTGTGCAAGAAGTTAGGAATTAAGGTTTACGTTATAAGCGTTGGTTCTGCTAACGGAGAGTTATCTGAATTAGTGAAGTCAACTGGTGGAACGATGATGTTCATTAAGACTAATAATGATCGTAAGGCTATAGCCGCTCTTTATAAGAAAACCGCTGAAGAAGAATTAAGATCAACTAAAAACTTTGTAGAGCAGAAAAAACGTTATTACTACAAATGGTTTGCCATTCCGGCTCTTGCTTTACTGTTCATCTGGATTGTGTTAAAGAATACGGTAAGTCGTTCTTTGACAGAGTCTTAGTGGAGGTAGTCATGAAGAGATTGCTACTTTTTGGATCTATATCTTTCTTGTGTTTATTGGTGGGAGCTTTGCTCTCCTATAAACTTTATTTAGAAGAAAAAGAAGTAGGCGAAGCTAATGCTGTTCGTGAAGTTGAGATTCGACATCAGCAGAGTGAACGTCAATTGCTTCTTTCGTCTATAGTTGAAATGAGCGATGTTGATAAATATCCTGATCCTGAAAAAAGAATAGAAGGGTTAGAGGTTCTAAGGCCAATGGTTGGGGATCAAGATGATCCTAAGGTTCCATCTTACATTAGAGACCAGTTTGAGTTAGCTTTAGCAATTGCTTATTACGAGGCGGCCGAGGATCGCTTGTATAGAGCGCAAACACTCGCCGTTGCTTATTCTTTCAATCAATCAGATATGAACCCGCTTGTGATGGAAAACTATCTTACTGCGGTCGAAGATTACAAAATGGCCAAAGAAAGAATTGATGGCATCAAAGAGATCGAAGGCAATAATGATTTTAATTTTAGTCTTCAATATGCCAGAGGCAATATCTATTTTAGGGTGTTGTCTGTTATAGCTTCAAATGATGAGAAGAGAGAGTTCTTTGAACAGACGGCTCTTGCTTGGGAGAGGGCCTTAGATTTTAAGGAAAAGGATCAAGACACACAAATTAATTTAGAAATTTTGAAGCAGAATCAGTCCAATTTATTATCTGGTAGTACGGGCAATAATGTTCAGAAATTGAAACAAATACCGAAATTGACTAAACCGCGATATAGTATTGGTTCGCAGCCGGGGAAGATTTAATATGTACTTTGAAACTTCAGAATACCTCCAACTGTTTTGGCTATTGCCGGCAGTTGGATTTTTTTATCTTTTATCTTGGATGGCTTACTGGCGTTGGCAAAAGGCTTTAGAAAAAAGGCCTCATCAATTTCAAACAAAACTTCCATCTTGGTTCTTAAGAGTTTTTAAAGCTCTTGGATACTCTTTATCTCTTATTTTTATTATCATTTCTCTGGCTGATCCTTATTATCAAAAACCAGTTCCGGAAAATGTCTATCAAGGTATTAGAGTTTATTTTTTGGTTGATATCTCTAAATCAATGGAAGGAGCTGAAGATATTTTGCCGAATAGGTTGGCAGCTTCTAAACAAGAACTAGAAGATTTCCGTATGAGCCTAGAAGGAGATTATGAGTTTGCCATTGTTCCTTTTTCTGGCGGAGCAAGCAGCTACTATTTTACTCCGGCAGTTTCCAGGCCTGCTTTTATAGATGCCGTAAGAGAGCTTGATAGTGAATTGATATTTTATCCCGGTACTGATCTGATAAGCGCTTTTATAGGACTAAAAGAAATGATAGATGGTTTTGGTTTTAACGAAGATGATGTCAACTTGGTTATCCTCTTATCAGATGGTGGCAAAGAGGAGTCCTTTGCGGTTAATAGGGCGGAACTTCAAAAGGCTGTTAGTCAAATTTCAGAGCTAGATTTCAAAGTTTATAGCTTTGGAGTTGGTGGTCTTAAGCCAACCCCTATTGTTGAGCGCAGAGATGATGGAGTGTTTACGGCTTATGTTAAGGATGAGAAAACTGGAAAAAGACAGTATTCAGTTTTAGACGAAGGGATTTTGAAAAATATTGCTGGTTGGGGAGGTGGACGTTATTACAGATTTGAAAATTCTGGAGATTTAGGAAAAAACCTAAAAAGCATCATTGAAGAAAATAGGCAGTTGAAAGAAGTAAGGACGCGTTACGAAAAAACTTCACTAAGATTTTGGTTTTTGCTTTCTGCCATCATTATTCTTTTGATGGGCAGAGGAAAATAAGCTTCGACTAACGTCGGAGCTTTTTTATTTTTTTGTATTACAACAAAACCACTTAATTTTCTCTAAATATATAATCGCTATGCTATAGCATAGCACCAGAGACAGCTTATTATCTTCAGGAACCGGCTGTTCTCGTCCCTGCCCGCTTCGCCAAAGCTTCAGCGAGGCGAGCGCGGCCTCCGCCAGTTGCCTTACGGAATAGAGACTTCTCTTTCGCAGTATTTAGCGAGATTTTAATTTATATAGAAAGCAGAAGTGTTAGTGAGAAAACCGTCTCGCAGACCGAGCGGGCATGGTGTCCCGATGGCAAAGCCATCGTGGACGAGCGAGGTCGAGAGCGAGCGCCCGCCTCGACTCGCTATCTTCGGCGAGGCGGGCAAATTTCACGCTCGCCTCGCTGGCGAAGCGGGCTGGGAAATTTGATAGCGTGTTTTCGAGCTAATGCTTCTGATTTCTATTAAACAATATTTTTTTATTGACAGACATCATTAATCTGATAGTCTCAATTTAGATTACTTGAAAACCGAATATGGGAGCTTTTGATGTTTAAAAACAAAGGACTCGTTGTCGCTATTTTTATCCTTATTATTGTCTGTATTTCATCTTATGCTTCGGCTGCCGATTTGCCCTTTTATTTTCCTCCCGGGATTAAAACTACAACTGACCCCGTTAATCAGTGGCAAGAATATTACCGATATCTCAATGCCACTCATTACGAAAATCAAGGCAGTGATTCTTATAACACAATGTTTGTCGCTGGAAGCGATAGCATTGTTGTTCAAACGGATATTCTTAGCACAAGTACTGCTGACAAAAACGCTCATATGAAAATTGTTCTTGATCAATTTGTGCGAATGGACGGAAAAATTAGGGTTACAACTTTGGACGGTCAGAAGTTTATCACTGAAGACGAATCAAAAACTGAAGACGAATTAAAAGTGGTAACTGATGACTTAATTGCTATGGTGAATCAGGCCGCAGATCATAATTACGCTTTTTACAAAGACTTTGTTGATCGCGCTATCAAAGCGCGTGCTGTGAAATTAGGAATGACAGAAAAAGATTTTCATGCGTTGCTTGATAAAAAACTTACAGGTAAAAATGTTACTTATAGGGAGTACAATCTTCTGCCTTTGACTTGTCAACGCTCTGATTTTGTGCCTCGAGAACTTCACTTGGGATATACTCCCAGCGCTAGTGGTGTTCTCGGATCAACTTGGCTGAATTCTGGAATTATTTATTACAATCCTCAAGCCAGAATGTTGGATTACTTAATGGGGAAACCGCTAGTGCTGGTACACGAAATGGTTCACAACAATACGAATTTGCAAAACATGCCAATGGCTTTTGCTTTTGATGTGGAAACGATGGCGATTCCGCCGCAAGTTTTATGT
>CAYICO010000026.1:0-6005 GCA_964361935.1 uncultured Candidatus Saccharibacteria bacterium | reverse complement strand
ATAGGGGCATAAGTAGACGGGCGTCCGATTCCGTATTCTTCTAAAGTTTTTATCAACGTTGCTTCGCTGTAGCGTGGTAGCGGTTCTGTAAAGTGCTGTTCCGGTTTGAGTTCTTTAAGCCCCAACTCTTCATTATTTTTTATTTCCGGTAATTCTTTTTCAGAAAACTTTTGAGGCCAAATTTTCAAATAACCGTCGAATCTTAAAATGTTGCCGGAAGCGCGCAATAGGTATTTCGAGTCCGCTTCAATTTCAATAGTGGTGCTGTCAAATATTGCTTGCGGCATTTGCGACGCTACAAATCTTTGCCAAATCATTTTGTATAATTTTTGCATGCCACTGTCTCCCAGCTCCATTTTTTCTGGAGTCTGCAATGTATCTGTCGGCCTGATAGCTTCGTGAGCTTCTTGGCTCATTTTAGATTTGGTCTCAAAAAATCTTGGGGCTTGGCTTGAATATTTTTCGCCAAACTCATCTTTGAGCCAAGATTTCGCGGCAATAACTGATTCTTTGGAAAGATTAACAGAGTCAGTGCGCATATAAGTTATGTGTCCATTCTCATAAAGACGTTGCGCCATCAGCATTGTCTTTTTTGCAGAGAAGCCTAATTTTTTGGATGCTTCCTGCTGCATAGTACTTGTGGTAAAAGGCGGAAGAGGATTTCTCTTGATTTCTTTTTTTGTAATATTTACAACTTTATATTTTGCTTTCTCCAGTTCAGAGACAATTTTGTCTGCCTGTTCTTTACTTTTAATTTCTAATTTATCTAATGACTTATCATTTATTTTTACTAAAGTTGCTTCAATAATTTTCAATTTTTCATTTTCAACTTTTAATTCGGCCATTATTGACCAATACTCTTCCGATTTAAAATTTCTGATTTCATTTTCTCTTTCAACGATTAACCTTAAGGCTACAGACTGAACCCGTCCGGCAGATAATCCTCTAGCTACTTTTTTCCACAGAAAGGGGGAGAGTTTATAGCCAACTATCCTATCAAGAACACGTCGCGCCTGTTGGGCATCAACCATGTTCATGTCTAAATCGCGCGGATTTTTCATTGCGTTCTCAATGGCCGACTTGGTTATTTCGTGGAAAACCACTCTTTTAACATCTTTGCTTTTTAAGTGAAGCGATTCAAGCAAATGCCATGCTATGGCCTCTCCTTCTCGGTCTTCATCGGTTGCAAGGATTACAGAATCGTTTTTAGGTACTAGGGACTTTAAATAGGAAACAGTTTTTTTGGCTTTTGTCGGAACTAAATATTTAGGCTGGAAACCATTTTCCACATCAACGCCAAGGGTGCTTCTCGGCAAATCACGAACATGACCAAAAGAAGATTCCACTTGAAAATCTTTTCCTAAAAACTTGCTGATTGTTTTGGCTTTAGTCGGACTTTCTACGATTACTAGCTGTGTCATTTATAAATAATATTTTCCGTCGTCTTCCTTAATTATGCCATTGATGACCAGAAAGGCGATGGTTTGATTGACGACATGGGGTTCAAGTCTAGTCAACTCCGTAATTTTGTCAACATTTAATGAATTGCCGTCATTCTCAATATAGTTCAAAACTTTCTGCTGATTTTTGGTTAAATTAATGTTCTTGCCTTTCTCCTTTTTAACAAGCGGCACATTAAAAGATTCGAAAATATCATTAACATGAGTAACTAGGGAGGCGCCACTTTTTATTAGGCCGTGGGAACCGGCGTAATTGGATTGACTTATCATTCCCGGCACTACAAAAACCTCGCGATTTTGTTCTATTGCATACTGGGCGGTGCATAGCGCTCCAGAACCATACGGCGCTTCAATAACGATTATTCCATAGCTTAAGCCACTTATAATCCTATTTCTATCCAGGAAATTGCTTGGAAAGGGAGGGGTGCCTATTGAATATTCGGAAACCACAGCTCCTCCGTTTTCTATTATTTGATTTGCCAAATTTTCATGTTGACGAGGGTAGATAAGGTCTAAGCCATTTGCCAAAACAGCCACGGTTTTACCTTTCGCTTCCAAGGCTCCTTTATGCGCGGCCTGGTCTATGCCCAGCGCTAAGCCACTTACTACCACAATACCTTGTTCTGCCAGCTCACGGCCAAATTGACGGCTGATTTTTTGTCCTTCTTGAGTGGCTTTTCGTGTGCCAACAATAGCTATTGCCGATAAGGCAGGCTCTAAATTTCCTCTAACGTACAATCCAAAAGGAGGAGAGGGAATTTCCTTAATCATTTCAGGAAAGTCCTTATCTGTTGGCATCATCAATTTTATCTTGCGCTTTTCCAACCTCTCCCATTCCTTATCGGGATCAACATTGATATCTTTTTTTAGGATCTGCCATGCTTTTGGCCACGAATGAAACCTTTCCCACGCCTTTTGTACGGCAAAATATTGGCTTTTATAAAAGACGCTGATGGCGTTATAATACTTATGTGGCATCTGATTTTAGAAAGAAGCTTTTTCTCTTTATTGGTTTGTACTCACTACTGTCTTTATTAGTAGGAGCTTTAGTAATTTGGTTAGGATTTGATATTAGCCGACGAGCGTTAATCATTCAAGAAAACAAAACAAAGAACCTTTCTTATTCTAAGGCCGCTTCTGTTTTGAGTTTTTTACGCAGTGATTTTAAAAAAGCAAAAACAGAAAAACAATTCTTAGAAAATATTTTACCACGACAAGATGAGTTGCTGAATTTCTCCCGAGATTTAAATAGCCTAGCGAAGCAAAATAATTTGCAACTCGCTTTTTCTTTTGGTTCACAAAAAGAAGGAGATCAAAGTAGTCCGGGTTACATTAACTTTAACCTAATTATAGCCGGAGCGTTAACAAATTGGTTAAAATTTTTTGATGATTTAGAAAAGAGTCGGTATCTGGTTTCTTTTAGCGGAGTTCAAATTTTGAGTAATGGAAAAGAACACCAATTAAATATTAATGGTAAAGTTTTTTCACAATAAAAGAGAGATTGTGTTTTGGCTTGTGGCGGTTGTTTTGTTTTGTGTTCTTTTAATTTTAAGCATTTACGCAATTTCTTTTTTAGTTAGTAAGATTAATATGGCGCTAAATTCTAACTTGATAAAAGAAAGCGAAATTGTTAGATTTAACCTCAACAAAGTTAGAGAATTGAGGCGTTAGGATTGGGCATGTAGTTTCCTCCTTCGCTAGTAACTCATTAGGGCTTCGGAGGACAAGGGAGATGGATTAATTAGCTTGCTTGCCCTTCGAAGCTCTGATAAGCATCAGAGCGTAGTAGGGGGCACATAGTTCAGTGGTAGAACGCTGTCCTGATAAGACAGAGGTCCCAGGTTCGATCCCTGGTGTGCCCACAGGTCGCCCCCAAAATTAGTGCGGGGCACAGTAAGACAGAGGTCGAAGGTTCGATTCCTTCCATGCCCACCAAACGCGCGTTTAGCTCAGTGGTAGAGCGTTTGCATGACACGCAAAAGGTCGGAGGTCCAATCCCTCCAACGCGCACAATAGGACATTGCTTTAATTTATTTTTTGTTGTATCATATAACCAGTTCTTGGGCTTCTGTAAAAGGGAGAAAGAGATGACAGGCAAAATATTGCATTATGACACATTTTCCAAAAAGGGAAGACTGAGTGTTGAGGGGGACACATACCAATTAAATCTTGTATTTAACTCTTTAAATTTAGATGAGTCTTATATGCAGCCGATGGAAGGCGATTGTGTAGCTTTTGGTATACATGCAAGAACCTTTCCAAATTCAATTGATTCATTATCTTGGTTTTTTACTAGTTATATTCAACTTCTCTCTCGAGCTGAACCGACTCCTTTAGCGAACAATACATAGCCCTTTAAAAGGGGCTTTGTTTTTAAAACAATGGAAAAAATTATAAGCGTAATATACGAAAATAAAGATTTCTTGGTAATTAATAAACCGGCTGGGTTGTTAGTTCATGGCCCGGGTTATTCGCTTGTCAGCTGGCTGTTAAAACATTATCCGGAAGTAAGCAATGTCGGCGATGATATTCAAAACAGGCCGGGCATTGTTCATCGTCTCGATAAAGAAACATCGGGACTGGTTTTAGTGCCTAGAAACAGGGAAGCTTATGACTATTTCAAAAAGTTATTTCAATCACATCAAATTAAAAAAACTTATTTAGCTTTGGTTCATGGCGTAATTAAGAACAAAGAAGGGGTAATCAATAAACCGATCGGCTTAAAACAGGGCTCGTTAAAAAGGACTGTTTTTATTAGAAATGCAAAAATGATTAAAGAAGCAGTCACTTGTTATAAATTAAAAAAAGTTTTTGGTGATAAATATTCCTTGCTTGAGGTTGAGCCGCAGACTGGCAGAACACACCAAATAAGAGTGCATTTAGCATCTGTTGGCTATCCAGTGGTTGGTGATAGATTGTATTGTCCCCAAAAATTCGAGACAAATCTTAAAAGACACTTTCTCCACGCCGAATCTCTAGAGTTTTCTTCGCCAACTGGTGAGCGTTTAAAAATAGGAACAGATTTACCCGACGATTTGCAGAATTTTCTAGAAACTGCGTATTAATGTGAGTGGGAGATTGAGTCGTGATGGAATTTTGTCTGTTTCGTAATGCAATATATCGTCTCCTGACTCTTTCCAAATGTATCCTAGCGGCGCTTTAATTTGTATTGCTATAGAGCCATTTACTCCCGATTGCTTATCAAAAGTAAACTGGTAGGGAATATTATCTTTTTCAAAACCGTGACTAAGGTTTCTCTCGTACGAGATTTCTAAAATCTTGCTTTCTCCGGGTGGAATATTGAGCCAGGCGCTGAAAATATTTTTGTCATTTTTGGCCTTTAGGTCCGGATCTTCAATGTATTTTAATTTATTGTAGTCTGCTGGCGGCTTTATTTTCTTCTCATCGTTTCCAGATATTGATTTGAGTTCTGTATTTTTGGGTGAGAAAATCTGAATAAAGTTTTGATTAGTGGTGTTATACCACTTTTCTGATTGTTGATTACCGTTATTTTTTCGTTCGATAATCAGTTGATTGTTTATAATTCCATTACTTTTAATTTCACTGTTTAAATATATTTTTTGGTCTATAAAAGCATCCGTTTTGCCGCCGGCGACATTTGCATTAACCACTGCTAAATAGTCACCCAAGAAGTTGTTGGGTATTACGAACCATTCACCGCCAACATTTAACGTTTGAATGAAACTCTCCATAACAGGATTTTCAAAATAAATCATGATGTCCTTGTTAATCACCTTGCTTTCGATAAGATTGATAATTGCTTTTTTACTAGTCTCGCTTTTCAGATTATTTAAACGATCAAAAATAACGGGAGTGGCTTGTTTCAAGATGCCTTTATTAGTTTTCGTTTCCACGTCTTTTTGAACTTCAGCTAAAAAGTTTTCCGCGTTGATGTCTCCTACTGGTCCCAAAATATATAGTAAATCTTTTATGACCGTGTCGTTAATGGCAATAACTCCAGAGAAATGTATGTTGCGATCTTGGTAGATGCGTGACGATTCCAAAAACTTTATTACTTTACTGGCGGAAGTGGGGAAGTTTAAAAACCAATTAGCGTCACGCGCTCCCCATTTCGTGGTAATGGCCTGAAGCGGTTCTGGAGGAATGACGTTTATTGTTAGTTGTCCATCGGTATCATAAATATCGTTTACCTCTAAACTAACAAGCCCGCCATTCTTTAATGTTAGGTGCGCGTAACTCCCCAAAAAACCGCCTCCCGGTCTTATTTCGGAAGAATTTTGAAATAAGATTACAATATGTTGCGGTTCTGGATTATCCAGCCAAGCAACTAAAGCAGTTATAAAATTATTTGCCGCATACAACTTATCATTCGTTGTGGCTTGAGTTATAACACTTATCTCTTTTTGAATAGCTTTTAATATTTTGACTAATTCTTCGCCTTTTTGTTGAAGGACTAATTGCGCGCCTCTATTTTTTAAATCGTCCAGTAAGTTTGTAAGATTAATTGACGTTGTGGTTATGTTGCTTAAATATTTTATGTTTTCAGGAATGGATTTAATTAGG
>CAYICO010000025.1:0-6069 GCA_964361935.1 uncultured Candidatus Saccharibacteria bacterium | reverse complement strand
ACTAAATTGCCATCAACAGAAATGCTTAATCCCAAATGCACCCCTTCTATAGCCTTAGCCACGGCAGAAACGGCGCTCTTGTCCCAAACATTTAAAATAATTTCTCTAGGAGGAACAACGCTCAAAGAACAAAGTTGTTTTACGGTCATCCACTGCTCAAAATAGTTCACCTTAATATCTTCAACCATCTTCGTACTAGGACGATTGGTACGAATGCCAGACAGCTCCTCCTTGAATTTATTAACAATATTATTTAGTTGTTGATCTAATTGTTTGAGTTCGTTGTCCATATTTTTTAAAAATAATTAAAAATTAAAAAATCAAAATTTAAAATTAATGAGTAAAAATCATTTTTTGCCCTTCAACGTTAATATGCTCGAGGCGATAACCTTTGATATTTCCATTACCTCTCCTAATAGAAAATTTAACTCTTTTTCGCTTCCTTTTCCAGTGTCCTTTAGTAGTGTTAGCCAAACCTTTGACTCATTGGCTGATTTTAAAGAATGTGTGAAAAAGTTGGTAAAGTCCTTTCTTGAACTAGCAGAATTAGCTTCAATATAATTTGCTAAAACACTAGTACTACTTCGAATTAATTGTTTTCCCATCACTTCAGACACATAATCTTTTGGTAAGATACCAATGAATTTTATTATACTTAAAGTCCATTTATAAAGTCTGTTTTTAAATTCAATTTTAAATTTTGCATTGTCATTTTGCATTTTGATATTTTAACTTTTAATTTACCTGATAGCGCACGCCAGAGGCAAAAAATAAACTAAAATGCCTCCAAAAATTAAAACTATTAGAATTGAGACGACTTTATCCATGCTTCAAGTTGTAATTTTTTATTAGTATTATATTTATTAATATTGGTCCAACGATATAGTAGCTCCTTCAAAGAAAGAAAGTTTTTTATCGGATCTTTATCTAACTCAAAGATAATTGTTTTTATGAAATCATCTAGGACATCGTCCTCAATAACTTTTTTTAATATGGAAACTTTCTCTCTATCAGAACTTTTCAAAAAATTCACAACACCAACCGCAAGATCATTTTTAGCGTCGCTGACAATGGTTGGTGAGGCGATGTAGATTTTTTGGAAACGCGAAAGCAATGTTGATATAAAAGCATCCTTATCTCGAGTAATGAGAATAATCAAACTTGATGATGGAGCCTCTTCGGTAATTTTCAAAAGAGCGTTTTGAGCGATTGTCGTTAAATGATTGGCGTTTTTAACGATTAAAGTTTTACGTGAAGAAACTATGGGTCTCTGCCATAAAAATTTACTCATACCCTTCACCGCATCAATGCCCACAGATCCTTCCTCGCTAGATTCAATTACCAAACAATCAATAAGGGGCTTAGACAACGATTGCCAATTCTTATTTTCTAAAAAATTTGCCAAATCCAAAGCAAAATTAAATTGAAAATCAATATTATTACCAAAAAAAATATAACTGTGAAAAATATTATTTTCCTTTGCCAGCTTCTGAAAAGATGATTTTAAATCCATAGCAAACCCAACAAGCTACCTCTTGTGCACCAAAGTTCTTTTATACACCTCCAAATGATTAAGAATTAAACCCGTTCCCTTTGCAACGCAAAAAAGCGGGTCTTCAGCAACATAAACGGAAACTCCCAACATTCTTTTAAAAAACTCGTCGCAATAACGCAGTTGCGCCCCACCTCCGGAAAGTATGATTCCTTTATCCATAATATCTGCAACTAATTCCGGCGGAGTCACATTAAAAACCGTCTGCACGGAGGCAGCAATATCAATTAAATGCGGATGCAACGCTTCAGCAATTTCATTAGAATTAACAACTATGTCTTTTGGCAATCCGGAAATTAAATCACGCCCTCTTAATTGAAACTCCAACTTTTCTTTTGTGGGCAAAGTGGAACCTATTTCTATTTTTACAATTTCCGCCGTTTGTTCGCCAATGTACAAAGAATATTTTTTCTTGATCATTTCGATAATAGCTTGATCAAATTTGTTTCCAGCGACTCTTAAGCTATGCCAAGAAACAATGCCTCCCAGCGAAACCACTGCCACTTCCGCAGTGCCTCCGCCAATATTGATAATCATATTCCCCTCATGACTATTAATGGGAATTCCCGCTCCCAAAGCCGCAAGAATTGGCTCTTTAACTATATAGACCTCTTTAGCTCCAGATTCTCTGACTGTATTCATAATCGCTCTTCTTTCTATTTGCGTAATACCCGCAGGAGCCGAAATCACAACTTCTGGTTTAAAAACGTTAAAAGAGCCAACTGCCTTTGCAATAAAATACTGCAACATGGCGCGAGTTATGTAATAGTCAGCAATAACACCATCTTTTAGCGGCTTGTAAGCAATGATGTCGTCCGGCGTACGCCCAATCATTTCTTTTGCTTCTTTGCCAACAGCTAAAACATTATTGTCAGGAACACTCAAGGCAACGATAGTCGGCTCATTAATAATAAATCCGCTTCCGGGAACATAAACAACGGTATTGGCAGTTCCTAAGTCTATTCCAATTTTGCGAATAAACATTATTTTAAATTTTGATTTTTTTTCTTTTTATATCCGCTCCCAAACTCTTCAACCTAGTATCAATGTTCTCATAACCCCTGTCAATTTCCTCTACGCCACTGATAGTAGACTCACCTTTCGCTATCAGGGCAGCAATAATATTAAGCATACCCGCACGAAGATCGCGCACATTTATCCTGGAACCTTTGAGTTGTTGCGGGCCGCTAATAATAGCGCTGTGATAACATCCCATTCCATTAAACCTACATGGCAATTCACCTAAACATTTTGAAAAAACTTTAATGTTAGCGCCCAACAAATTTAAATCTTGAATATAACTCAAACGGTCTTCATAAATCGTTTCGTGGAGAACTGACACTCCTCTTGCCTGAGTAAGCAAGGCCACAAATGGTTGTTGCCAATCAGTCATAAAACCGGGATGCGTATCAGTTTCTAACTCGATACCATTCAAATCTCCGTCTTGCCAAAAAATTATCCCCTTTCTAGTAACTTCATATTCTCCCCCAATGCGTCTCACTGCATTTAAAAAAGTGATAAGATGCTCTTGACGAGCATCTTCTACCAAAACTCTACCGTTTGTTGCCAAAGCCAAGCACGCCCAGGAGACCGCCTCATTACGATCTGGTAAAACAGAGTGAACCGCGCCATGAAGTTTTTTAACGCCATCAATATAAATAACTCTATTAGCCCCCAGCTCAATAATTGCTCCCATCTTCTGCAGAAGTTTTATCAGATCCATAATCTCTGGTTCGGTGGCGGCATTATAAATAATGGTTCTACCTCTCGCCAAGACGCCAGCCAGTATTGCATTTTCCGTTGCGCCAACACTAGGAAAGGGGAAAGAAATTCTTGCTCCTTTTAAACCATTAGGGGCTACAGCCTTGTAACTGCTTTCGGTAGTTTCTATTTTCGCCCCCATGCTAGTCAAGGCGTCTATGTGAAGATTAACGGGACGAGGTCCTATTTTATCCCCACCCAAAACAGGAACTTCTGCCTTTCCATATCTAGATAATAGTGGCCCTAATGTTAGTATTGGGATACGATTTTTTCTACTCAAAGATAAGACCTGATGATTTCTAATAGAGGTTGTTTTAATAGAGAGCCTTGATCCCTGAAGTTTAATTTTACTTCCTATAGAACGACAAAGTTCTCCGGTAATTTCGGTATCGCCAATTCTTGGAAAATTTTCTAAAACTACTTCTTCATCCGTCAATAAAGAAGCTGCCATCATTTTTGTGGCAGCATTTTTGGAACCGGCTAAATAAATTTGTCCTTTTAGCTTTTTGCCTCCATTAATAATAAAAGCTTCTTCCATGCAAGAAAGATGGTAGCACCCAATAAACCGAAAAACAAATCGCCCATCGTATCAGAGACGCTGACTTGCATTTTAAGATTGCCATTATTTATAAGCTTATCAGCTAAAAATTCATGGAATTCCCAAAAAATAGTAAACAAAGCTACCCATCCCAAAACCGTAATGAAAGAACCTTCCGGCCATTTAAATCTTTGGACTAAATGAGAAAAAAGAATGGTAAGCCAAAAACCTCCTAAAAAATGGGAAATTTTATCTAAGCCATTATAACTCTGGTACAAATCGCCGAAAAAAGCGATAAAATGAAACACTATCAGTATCCATAAAAATATAGCTACTGAATGAATAGAAACTATCTTTTTGCCCATTGCGGCGCACGACGAGCCTTTCTAAGTCCGTATTTTTTGCGCTCCACCATTCTTGGATCTCTAGTCAAAAATCCCGCTTGCTTTAATTTTTTTCTAAACTCAACATTCAAGCTAACTAGCGCCCTAGCCAATCCGTGACGAACAGCTTCCGCTTGGCCAGTTAAACCGCCACCACTCACCCTTACTGTAAATCCAACTTTTTTATCTAAATCTACTAACGACAAAGGGGCTTCAACGGAAGCTTGATACTTGGGCATTCTAAAATATTTCTTATAATCCAAACCGTTAACAACAATGCCCGGCTGTTTAACTAGCCTCACTCGAGCCACCGCCGTTTTTCTTGACCCCTTTGATTCTATGTAATCTTTTTTAATCATAAAATTATTTTTCAACGGTTAATCTGTTCATTCTTCTCTGTCTTAACCAGTTTTTTGGTAACATATTATAAACCGCCCATTCTAAAACTCTTTCTGGATGTTTTTCCATCATATCTTTAAAAGGAATAGTGCGTAAATGCCCCATATAACCTGTGTGATAATGATAAACTTTCTGTTTTGTTTTCTTCCCAGTCAAAACTATTTTGGAAATATTTTTCACAACAACTCTGTCCTCGCCTTCCAGTCGGGGTTCGTAATTAGCCTTATGTTTGCCCTGTAACAACATAGCAATCTTTGTGGCCAATCTTCCTAATTTTTGATTTGTTGCGTCAAGAATATGCTCCATAAATTTAAACAAACTCTATCACGGCAGTTTTTGCCCCATCTCTTTTTCTTGTTTTTCCTTGTTTAATAATCCTTAAATAACCACCCTTTCTCTCTTTATATTTTGGCGCTATGGCATAAAATAATTTTTGAGCAGTATCTTTATTAGACAAACGCGAAACTAGAGTTCTTAGATTATGTAACTGCTGTTTTTTAGCAATCGTAACCAAGCGTTCCACTAAGGGACGAATTGCCTTAGCTCGAGTTTCTGTAGTAAAAATCCTCTCTCGAGTTATAAGATTATTAGCCAAATTTTTTAAAAAGGAGCGACGAGGCCCCGTTTTTCTGTGGAATTTACGCATTATTTTTTCTTAGCCTTACTCTTCTTTTCCTTTTCACCTGCTTTATTTAATTCAACCTCTTTGACTTCTATTTGAGATACTTTCACAAAATGATCTTGCAAAATATTGCTAGCCTTTCTTAAAACAGCAGACGGTGAAATACTGCCGTTGGTATGAATTATTAATCTTAATTTATTATAGTCAGTACGATCCCCGACGCGCATATTCTCAACTTCAAAATTTACTTTAATAACAGGAGAGAAAATAGCATCTAGAGCTATAACTCCTATGGGCAACTTTTCTAATTTCATAGATTCAACGGGAACATAGCCCAAACCACGTTCTACTGTTAATTCCATATCCAACTCTGAATTCTTGGCAGTGAGATTGGCAATATGAATCTGCGGATTAATGACTTCAACTTGTGAGTTGGTTTCAATGTCGCCGGCCGTAACTTCTTTTTCGCCTTTAATCTTTAGCTTCAATATCTGGGGTTCGTCAGTATAAGCCCTAAAACAAACCGTTTTTAAATTTAAGGACAATTCAACCATGTCTTCAGCCACTCCCGGAATGGACGTAAACTCATGATTTGCCCCCTTAATCTTAATCCTAGTAATAGCAGCGCCCGGTAATGAAGAAAGTAAAACTCTGCGTAAAGCATTGCCCAAGGTCAAACCATATCCCGTGTACAGACCTTCAATCTCAAAAACACCCTCCTTGTCATTCTCGGAAATTGTTTTGATGCCTACCGTTTCACTTAAATAAGAAAATTTCATAATTTTTAATTTCTACCATTATTTAGAATAATAGT
>CAYICO010000024.1:0-6311 GCA_964361935.1 uncultured Candidatus Saccharibacteria bacterium | reverse complement strand
TTCCCTACACGACGCTCTTCCGATCTAAAAGCTGCGATAGTTGTTGCCGAAAAATATCCAGAAGATGTCTGGGCAACAGTTGGTTTTCACCCGACAGAAAAAGATTTTGATGTGGAGTTATTTAAGCTGATTGCCAGTCACAAGAAGGTAGTGGCAATTGGAGAATGCGGTTTAGATTACTTTCGTTTGGGAGATGAAGCTCCCTTCACCAAGGCTGCAAAGGACAAACAAAAAGAAATTTTTTTAAAGCAAATAGAACTGGCAGAGCGCTTGAAAAAGCCTTTAATGATCCATTGCAGGCCCAGTAAAAATTCTGACGATGCTTATGAAGATATGTTGGGTATATTTTTAAAAATTAATTTCCCATTTCCTAAAATTGCTCACTTTTTTAATGGTTCTTTAACTATCGCAAAAAAGCTTCTTGATGCAGGTTTTTATTTTACTTTTGGCGGTGTTATTACCTTTGCGAGAGATTATGACGCAGTAATAAAGTTTTTACCTATAGAAAAAATTATGCTGGAAACCGACGCGCCTTATGTCACGCCTGTTCCATATCGCGGTCAGAGAAATGAACCGGCTTATATTTGGGAAGTCGCAAAAAAGATAGCCGAAATCAAAAACATGATGCTAGAGAATGTTATAGAGAAGACAACTGATAATGTTAATTTGGCGCTTTTTCGTTGACATTAATACGCAATTTTGTTATCTTTTCGCTAATGGAAAATGAGTTAGATAAAGAGAAGAAACAATATGAGTTGGCTGTTTTATTGGATAATGAATCAGGCGAGGGAGCTACTGCGGGTATTTTAGCCAATAATCAGGCTGAGGTTTACCAAAGAGATAATATCAAAACGATTAATTTGGCTTATTCCATAAAAAGGCATACAACTGCCTCTTTGGTAGTTTATTGTTTTTATTCTTTGCCAAGCAACATAGAAAAAATTGAGAGTGAGTTGAGATTCCATTCTAATGTTATAAGGTACTTACTGGTTACGCCACCTATTCAGAGATCGCAGAAACTATCGCAAGACAACAAAGAAAAAGAAAGCAAAATAAATCCATCGGTTGATATTAAACCGCCGAAAACCGAATCAATAAGCAACGAAATGCTGGAGGAGACTTTAGAAAAGATACTCCAATAGTTCTACGACTATATGAATCTAAACAAAGTATTCTTATTAGGAAGACTAACTGCGGATCCTCAATTAAGAGTTACGCCTACCGGTCATCAAGTGGCCACCTTTTCTATTGCTACCAATAGGGTTTGGAATGACAAGGTTTCAGGAAAAAGAGAAGAAGTTGAATATCATAATATAGTAGTTTGGGGAAGACAGGCAGAGGTTGCTCAAAAGTTTTTGGGAAGAGGCGGTTTGGTGCTTATTGAGGGAAGAATACAAACAAGAAGTTGGGACGATAAGCAAGGCCAAAAAAGAAAAACAACCGAGGTTGTTGCTGAAAGAATTCAACTGGGCCCAAGACCGGCTTCCTCCCCGCAATTTAAAGATGTTAAGCTTCCAGTTAACGAAATTCCTGTCGTTAACTTAGAAGAAGATACCTCTAATGCGGTGGATATCAAGCCAGAGGATTTGCCGTTTTAGAAGTTTTGTTATAGACTGTAAAAAATAATTAATTATGAAACAATGCTTTTTTTGTTCTCAAAACTTGGACGAAATCGACTATAAAGAGATTGATTTGTTGAGAAATTTTATTTCAGGTCAATCAAAGATTATTGATCCCCGTTATACGGGAGTTTGCGCTAAACATCAACGCAGTTTGTCTCGCGCCATAAAGCGATCCAGATTTCTGGGTTTGTTGCCGTTTGTTAGGAAATAGTGGATACAATAATTTTTCAATCGATTCATAGCGTTACTGGTAGGTTTTTTGCTTTGGATTTATTGGCGATTTTTTTTGCTCAATATTTGCCATATTGTCTTTTTGCGGCGTTTGTCGTTTTAATTTTTTATAGAAAAAATTGGCAAACTAGATATTATTTTATTTTTCTTTCTCTTCTTTCGATTTTGTTGGCGAGAGGATTGGTCGTTGAGATTATTCGTTTTTTTTACCCACGATTAAGACCGTTTGTCTTGCTTCAATTTAGCCCGCTTATTAATCAATCATCCTCCGCTTCTTTCCCGTCTGGACACTCAATATTTTTATTCGCGCTTGTTTTTGTTGTTTATCTTATAAATAAAAAGTGGTTTTATTATTTTTTAATAGCTTCTATTCTAAGCGTTGTTGCAAGGATTTATGTGGGGGTGCATTGGCCATCGGACGTGTTGGTAGGAGCTTTTTTGGGCGCATTTGTAACTTGGATTACTTGGAAGTTTCTGATACCTAAAAAGGTGACTTAGTTCAATATTTGTGGTAAAATGCTCTTTGTGAATGAATTAGCTGATAATGAGAAAATCAAAGTAGTGCATTTTGAACAAAGTCCCAGCATGTGCGGTCCGGCCTCGCTTAAGATTTTATTGTCCCATTTTGGGAAGCAATACACTGAAGATCAATTAGCAAAATTAGGTTCTAGCACCTTGGAGAAAGGCACTTCCCAAGAGGGCATGGTTCAAGCCGTTAAGAAAATTGACGGTTATGTTTTTGTTAAAGAAAATGGAACCATAGACGAACTGAAATATTTCCTTGAAAAGGAAAAATTACCGGTAATTATTAATTGGTTTCATGAAGACGAAGGCCATTATAGCGTTGTCGTGAGTATCACTGATAAAAATGTAATTCTAGTTGATCCGATGACTAATGAACCGGAAAGATGGTTAAGTCGTTCAATTTTTCCTAAAATTTGGTTTGATTTTGTTGGTCCTGAAAATAAAACCGTTTCTTGGGGATGGTACATGGTGGTGACTTTTGAGAAGAGAAATTTTAATTTAGACGGCGGTCATTATTATTAATTATGAACTATGGATTGCACCGAGTTATAAATCCTAAGGGGGCAGTTCCTCAAGCGGCTTGGAAAGTAGATAATTCCCTAATAAAACTTGATCCTTCAGAAAAAATAATTGATGTAAAGCTTTTGAACCTTGACTCTACCAGCATGCGTCAATTGCAAGAGGGCTATAGTGATGTTGGCGCAAGAATTTTAGAGATTATTAAAAAAAGGGGGAAAATGCATAATCCGGAAACAAATTCCGGAGGAGTTCTATTGGGAGAGTGCGAAGGGAAAATAATAATTTCGTGGGTTTCTTTAAGCGCGATTCCTTTACAAATCAGTGAGATAAAAAAAATTAATGAGCATGACATTGAAGTGGAGGGAAAGGCTGTTTTATTTGAAAGCTATCGCTATACAGAAATTCCTTTGGGAATGGATTGGCATTTGGCCATAGCCGCTTTAGATATCGCAAGTCTTCCCGTTCAAGTGAGGAGAATCGTTGAAGACAAAAAAATGAAAATTCTTATAATGGGTTGCGGTCGGGCGGGAATGGCTGCGATGGCGGCTATTAAAACTTATTCTCCAGAGTCATCTATATTTGGCGTTGATATCAACGATAATAATTTCTCCAAAATTAGAAATTTCGGTTTTACAGAAAACTTGGCAAAACTTGATGCTTCGGATGCGGCCGCTGTATTAAATTTTGCTCCAGATTGTGATTTGGTTATTAATTGCGTCAATGTTCCTAATACTGAAGCGACATCTGTTTTGGCGACCAAAGAAAGGGGAACGGTAATGTTTTTTTCTATGGCCACGCAGTTTAGCCAAGCGTCTTTGGCCACGGATGCTACGGGAAAGGACGTAAATTTGATTATAGGAAGCGGAATAGCAAATGAGGAGGACAAAGAAATCTTCGCTCTCATAAAACACTATCCCCAATTGTTAGGCAATTTCTAGCAATTTAATGTGTTAAAATTAGATTGTGAGAAGAAACTATCCATATTTTTGGGTTATTCCTGTTTTGGTTGGATTGGTTTTTATTTTTTCTAATGTTTTTTGGCTTGTTCCTTTTATAAATAATGTTCGTATTGATGTAGAGCGTTATCAATTGGCAGTAGCAGAAAGAATTGCAAGTCAAGCAGATTTTTTCTTAGAAAAGAAATTGAGGGAACTAGGGGATTTAGTAGTGAGTTTTATCAAGATTAGTTCAAATAAAAATAAAACTTCTTCGATAATAAACGATTTTTTAAAAAATAACCCCGATTTTGTAAGTGTTAAGTTGATGCCCAAATCTTTCCAAGATGGGAGTTATTTTGTAAGCCCAATTTTTATCAATGATGGCAAGAAGGTTTTCGCTTTAAGACTTTCTTTAAGTTTCATGGAAAAGGACATTGAAGCTGTTGTAGATTTAAGTAATTTTATTAATTCAGTTAGTCAAGAAAAAATTGGTGAGAAAGGCTACGCATATGTTTTAGATGGCAGTCGCAATATTATTTTTCATCCATTGGGAGCTTTGCAAACCAATCCAGAAGATTTTGTGACAATTACGACTAAATCTAATAGTACGGGGTGGATAGTAGCCGTTGAGGATCCTATAGAAGAGGCCTTGATAAAAGAATTTTATGCTTTAATTTTAGCCGTTGTCTTAATGCTTGTCGGTTTAGTATTTGTAATAATTTTGCTAATTAATTTTAATAGCATATTAAACATTGCCCTAAGAGAAAAAGCCTTGAGCGATGCCAAGAGCGAATACATATCCTTGCTTGCTCATCGCCTAAGAACGCCGCTTGCTTCCGTAAAGTGGAACCTTTTTACGCTTATAAACGGCGATTGGGGAACAGTTAATGAAAAACAGAAAAAGTTTCTTGTAAGAAGTTATGACTCCAATGAGCAGATGATTCAGTTGATTCGCGATTTGTTAAGTATTGCAAGAATTGAACAGGGGCGTTTCGGCTTCAAGAAAATTAAAACTGACATGACAAAATTGTTGCAAGGCATGGTCAACGAATTCAAGCTTTCAGCCAATCAGGCAGACATACGTTTGTCATTTAAAAAATCCCCATCCAGAATTCCTCGTTTAATGTTGGATGCGGAGAAAATGAAAGTAGTGGTTGGCAATTTGATAGACAATGCAATTCGTTATAACTTGCCTGGAGGAAAAGTTGAGGTTATGCTTAAAAAAGAAGACAATCGGATTCGGATAGATATTAAGGATACTGGTGTTGGCATAACCAAGAAAGATCTCGATAGTTTGTTCTCAAAGTTTTTCAGGGGAGATAATGTGGTAAAAATGCAGAAAGAGGGTTTTGGCTTGGGACTTTATATAGTAAAAAATATAGTTGAAGGCCATAACGGAAAAATTACTGTCCAGTCAGAAGAAAATAAAGGTTCAATGTTTTCAATATTATTGCCAGAGAAATAAAATGAATCCCGTTAGAGGCAATCTGAACAAGATATCATGGTAAAAAATTTATGAATGAAACCATAACTACAAAACAAGTCGAATCAAACATATCACGGTCGTCTTTGACGACCTGCCTCTAACGGGATGAAAAAAATATTAGTTGTAGAAGACGACAAGTATTTACGCGATGTTATTGTCGAAAAACTAAAAAAAGAAAATTATGAGGTTATTGAAGCTATAGATGGAGAAGCGGGCTGGCAACTTACTGCGAATCATCACCCTGACTTAATAGTATTGGATATTATTTTGCCGGTGTTAAATGGTTTTGATTACTTGGCAAGGGTAAAGAAGCAATCTGATTTGGCAAAAATTCCTGTTATTATATTAAGTAATTTGGGTCAGGCTGAAGATGTGGAAAAAGGGATGTCTTTGGGGGCGAAAGATTACATGATTAAAGCGCACTTTACGCCCACGGATCTTATAGAAAAAATAAAGCAGTACGTCTAAGAGGGTCCTGTCTGGTATTTGTCGGAGTAGGCGGAATCGAACCGCCGCTAAATGCACCCCATGCACTCGGGCTGCCACTACCCCATACTCCGTTTGCTAAACTTTATATCTTAGTTTTTACGGCTGTTCTCAAGCATTTTGTGCAAGCTAAAACTCTCTCTCCGCTTGGGAGTTTTGTTTTTTGAAGATTAGGATATTTGCGGGTCCAGTTAACAGGATTATAGTGGCCACGCAGAAGCTTTCTTGTGCCGGCCATAATGGAACCCTTTTGGCATATTTCACAGTGTCGCATATCAGTAAATTTTATTGCATTATACCTCAATTATCAATATTGACAAGTCTACTGTAATATAATATCATATGTGCGAGTACATTGAAGGCTATAACTAGATTTTGTTTAGATCACAATACGTTGTTGTGGCAGACAAAGTCTGGCAAGCGGCTAAGAAAGGGAGCGTGCCATGAATTGGTCAATCTGGAAAACCCTCCAAAGCGGCGGCAAGGACGTGAACCAACTGATTC
>CAYICO010000023.1:0-6354 GCA_964361935.1 uncultured Candidatus Saccharibacteria bacterium | reverse complement strand
GACAATTTTTTCATTTTTTTGTTTATTCAAACCATAAGCTAGAGCTGCGGCCGTTGGCTCGTTGAGAGTTCTTAAGACCTTCAATCCCGCTATTTCTCCGGCGTTTTTTGTGGCCTGTCTTTGGCTGTCATCAAAATAGGCCGGAACGGTAATGATTGCTTCTTCGATTTTTTCACCAAGCTTGGCTTCAGCATCGGCTTTTAATTTGGCTAAAATCATTGCCGACACTTCTTCTGGCGTATACCATTTATCACCCATCTTTACCTCTACGCCTCCGCTGTTAGACTGTTTGATTTCATAAGGAAGCCACTTTTTATCATTTTGTACTTCTGGGTCAGAATATTTGCGGCCCATCAGTCTTTTAACGGAAAAAATAGTGTTTTGGGGATTAGTTACGGATTGTCTTTTCGCTAAAAGGCCCACAAGACGTTCATTGCTTTTACTGATAGCAACAATAGATGGCGTGGTCCTATTGCCCTCGTGATTTTCAAGCACCTTTGGTTGGCCGCCTTCTATAATGGCTATTGCCGAATTGGTTGTTCCTAAATCTATTCCTAATATTTTACTCATATTATTAATTGTAAATTGTTAATTGAAAATTATTTAGCGACTTTGACTCTTGCTGGTCTTATGATTTTTCCGTTTAAAGTATATCCGGCTTCGACTTCTTCGACAACCTGCCCCGGGCTCATTGTAGAACTTTCTACTTCTGTTATTGCCTCTTGCGTTGCCGGATTAAATGGTTCTCCGGCGGAGACAACCAATTTTTCTAATCCATGCCGTTTTAACGCGTCTTCTAATTGCGATTTTATCAAATAAATTCCTTTATCAACCGCGCCAGTTTTTTCGAGAGCGGAAATTGCCAGATTAAAGGAATCCAAAATAGTTATCAAGTCTCTAATCAAGAATTCATTACCGAATTTTATGGCGTCTTCAAATCTTTTGGCTTCATCTTTCTTGTAATTTATCAAATCTGCCTTGGCTCGTTTCCAGCCATTAAGATACTCTTCGGCTAATTTGTCCTTGTCCTCATCCATTGAACTATATTATAAACCAATTTTCTTTTTTGTCAATTATTTGCATAAAAAAGCCCGAAACTTTATCGGGCTCTATGCGCTCTACTATGGCAAATCCATATCATCGCATTCATAATCATCATCCCACTCATCATATTGATTTTCACGCAACAAACACAACAAATTGACGATCGTCAATTTGTTGTGTTTGTTCAGACTGCTATTGTTCCGCTATTTTTAACTCTAAAAATATGAATATTACTTAAAATATTCATAGTGCCAAAGGCTTCGATCAATTGTTTGGGAATTTTATTATTTCCCATCCAAACGCTCTTTTGTAGCGGAGCAAATCCCAATAATCTTAACTGTTGCCTTAACCAACCTCTTTTACGCCTCTCTTTTTCTGGTACATCAAAAATAAAAATAATTTTATCATCACTTTTTTCTTTATGAATTTTTATTGTTGGTAATAGCAAATTTTTGATCAATTGAGACTTTAAAAAATCAAGTTTTTTAATACCAGCTCCCGTGATTCTCCATTTTCCTATTTTATTGCCTTTTTCTAAAAAACCTTGTTTTTGAAGGCGGTATATGACGCTATTAATATTATTTTTGAAAGCTTTTAAATCTTTATCCTTTTTTGCCAACCAAGGCTTGATTTTGGGGAAAAATAAATTAGGCGCCCCCTTATAAGCGGACAGATATTTATTAGAAAACAATATTTCAAAAATTGATGGGGCATCTTCTTTTGTTAGAATATCTACTGAATCTAAAACTAATAGAGCTATATTTTTCATTACCGACATTATAAACACAACAAATTGACGATCGTCAATTTGTTGTGTTTGTTGCGAACAACATGATGAGGAGTTAGATTATCTATGTATGGTTAAAGTCTTTAATCTTGTTAAGATTTACGACACTCTTTCAGAGAAGAAAGTTGAATTAAAAAATAATGAGCAAATTAAAATGTTTGTATGCGGGCCAACTGTTTATGATTATGCGCATTTAGGTCATGCCAAAACAGAGGTTTCGTTTGACGTTATCGTTCGTTATTTAAGGAGCGTTGGCCATAATGTCTTTTATTTGGAGAACATCACTGACGTTGATGATAAAATTTTAGCTCGCGCTGCTGACGAAAAAATAAATCCCAAGGTGCTTGCTAAAAAATTTGAGCGTGAATACTTGGCAGATATGAAAAATATTGGGGTTGTGAGTGTTAATAAAAAAGCTCGCGCGAGCGATTTTATTGAAGAAATTCAAGATCAAGTTCAGCGTTTACTAGATAAAGGATTTGCCTATCAAACATCTTCCGGAGTTTATTTTGAAGTTAAAAAGTTTTCCGATTATGGAAAATTATCAAAACAGAATATGGACGAATTGCGTCCCGGTTGGCGTATAGAACTTGATCCGGAGAAAAAAGACCCCATAGATTTTGTTTTGTGGAAGGTAAGCAAGTCTAAAGAAGAAATCTCTTGGCCAAGTCCATGGGGCAGAGGCCGTCCCGGTTGGCATATAGAAGATACGGCAATTACAGAAAAGCTATTAGGACAGCAATACCATTTGCACGGCGGCGGTTTAGATTTAAAGTTTCCTCATCACGAATCGGAAATAGCCCAACAAGAATCTGTTTCTGGTAAAAAGCCGTTTGTAAAAATATGGATGCATGCCGGCTTTCTGCTGGTAGATGGAGAGAAAATGTCTAAGAGTCTGAACAACTTTGTCACTATAAGGGACTTTCTTAAAAAGCATTCGCCTAATGTGTTAAGATTTTTAGTTATAAGCTCCCATTATCGATCGCCCATTAACTATAATAATGATGTTGTGGAACAGGTTGTAAGTTCTCTTGGCACTATTAAAGATTTTTTGGGAAAATTAGATCTTGTAAAATCTGGCGTGAGTGGACAGCCGAAAGTTGCTCTTAATGATTATGAGAAAGAATTTTCACAAAGCATGAATGATGATTTTAATACCCCGCAAGCTTTGGCGTCAATATTTAGATTAATAAATGATTATCAGGAAAAAATTTGGCAATTAGATAAAGAAGAAGCTCAATATTTGAAAAAATGGATTGTGGAGAAACTTAATCTTTTTGGTTTGAGTTTAAAGAAAGATAAAATTCCGCCAGATATTAAAAAACTAGTTCAAGAGAGGCAAAAGTTGAGAGCTAAAAAGAAATTTAATGAAGCTGATATGTTACGAGACAGGATTAAGGCGTTGGGATACAACATTGATGATACACCAGCGGGACCTTTTGTGGTAAATTTATCACGTGATTAAACTGCCGCCTCAAAACATAGAAGCCGAAGAGTCCGTCCTCGGCGCTTTGATGATTGATAAGGACGCCATTATTAAAATCACGGATATTTTGACGCCGGCGGATTTTTACAAACCGGCCAACGGGAGAATTTTTGAAACAATCTTAAATCTTTTTGAAAAGCATCAGCCTATAGACATATTGAGCGTCTCCAACGAATTACAGGAAAGGGGGCTTTTAAAAGACATTGGCGGTTCGACTTATATAACGGAATTAATTGAAAAAGTTCCGACTTCTTCCCACATAGTTCACTACGCTAATATCGTTAAGGAGAAGAAAATACTAAGAGATTTAATCAAAGTTTCCGCAGAAATTACAGAAAAAGCTTTTGAATCGGGAGACGAAATAGAAACTGTTCTAGACATTATTGAGCAAAAAATATTCTCCATATCGCAGAGGTCTCTTCGCCAAAAGTTCATTCAACTTAAAGAAGAACTGGGAGCGGCTTATGAAAGGATAGAAAGCCTTCATCGCGGTGAGGGAAGATTGAGGGGCATTAGTACAGGATTTGCAGATCTTGATTCTTATTTATCTGGCTTCCAAAAATCAGATTTAATAATTTTAGGCGCCAGACCTTCTCTGGGAAAAACCGCATTTGCTCTAGATATCGCTCGTTTTGTAGCAACGAAAGAAAAAAAATCAGTAGGCATTTTTTCTTTAGAAATGTCTAAGGAGCAGTTAGTTGATCGTTTTATTGCTTCTGAAGCACAAGTACCTTTATGGAAACTAAGGACGGGCAGGATAACAGATGACACTGATTTTGCGTTGATCCAAAATGCTCTTGATTCATTACATAACATCCCACTTTTTATTGATGACACTTCTGGAATTACAGTTTTGCAAATGAAATCTATGGCAAGGCGTTTGCAAATAGAACATGGTTTGGATTTAGTAATTGTTGATTATCTTCAGTTGATTCACCCCAGGACTTCTTCAGATAATGTTGTCCAACAGATTACAGAAATTTCACGTTCTTTAAAGGGGCTGGCTCGTGAGTTGGGAGTTCCTGTTTTGGCTTTATCTCAATTATCAAGGTCCGTTGATCAAAGAGAAGTAAAAATTCCTCGCCTTTCCGATTTAAGAGAATCTGGTTCTATTGAACAAGATGCTGATGTTGTGCTGTTTATTTATCGTAAAGACAGAGACAAGCTCAATCCTGATGCCGAAGAACAGAATTCAGCGGAAATTATTATTGCCAAGCATAGAAATGGTCCTTTGGGCGCCGTAAAATTAAAGTTTGATCAGGAAAAAGTCAGTTTTAGAAATATTGATAAATTACACTAATCCATGATCCCTGATTCTATAAGGAGATTTATAGAAATTTTTTCTACCCTGCCTTCTATTGGCCCGAGACAGGCAACAAGACTCGCTTTTTTTCTTATTAGTTTAGGCAAGGGTTCTTTAGCTGAAATATCGAGGGCCTTTGATGGTTTAAAAGAGTTAAATCACTGCCCAAATTGTTTTTTTGTTTGTAACAATAAGTGCCTGATCTGTTCTGATCAAAATCGGCATCAGGACGTTGTAGCTATTATTGAAAAAGAAACCGATCTTATTTCTTTAGAAAAAACAAAAAAGTATAACGGCGTATATTTAGTTTTGGGAGAATTAGATAAATCTGGAATTTTAAATCCTGAACAGAAGATGAAATTAAATTACTTAAAATCTAAAAAACCAATCTCCGAAATTATATTGGCCATCAATCCCACAACTTATGGAGATTTAAATGCTTCTGCTATAGCTAGGGAATTAAGCAGTGTAACAAAAAAAATAACCCGCCTTGGCAGAGGCATTCCTACCGGCGGCGAGATTGAGTTTGCCGATGAAGATACGCTGAGCGGGGCGCTAGACAACAGAAACTAGAACTACTTGATCGCAGTAATTTCTAACTCTGTAAAGTGTTGTCTATGTCCTTTCTTTTTGCGATAACGGGTTTTGGAATGATATTTAAAAACGATAACTTTTTTATTTCTTCCCTGCCTTAATACCTTGGCCTCTACCGTGGCATTGGGTACATGCGGCATGCCAACAGTAATATTTTTTTCATCACCTCTTAATAAGATCTTATCAAACACAAAACTACTGCCTTCTTTGGCGTCTAAGCTTTCTATCTTGATTTTTTTTCCGGGCTCAACTTTGTATTGCTTGCCGCCCGTTTCTATTACAGCAAAGTTCATAGTCAGTTGATTGACATTATAACAACAATTGTCAATAAAATCAATAATGAGAAAATAACGCTCATAATGGCTATTAAATAGCTGAAAACCTTCCTTCTGTTAAAAAGGGCAACGGATACTAAAAAATTAATAATATTGATAGCCAATCCAGACATTAATATTCCCAAGACATACATTTTCGTGCCAAGGAAATCCACTCCTTTAAGACTTTCAAAATGTATGATTAATAAGTTTTTTTCGTCTAAAAATTGGACGTAAAAGAGAGAAAATCCAATTACCATTATAATACCGGATAATCCAAAAGCCATTGTTAAGTAGTGATTTTTTATCATTATTAGGATTAAAGCTAGCAGATACAACGCCTTTATTTCTAGTAGTTGACAAAAGTAATAAAAAGTGATATAATAAGGGCAGTTTTTAGACAAATAAACAAGCATTTTAAGGAGAGCGTCATGAACGCAAAAACATTCGCTTACATGATTGCTGCCGTCGTGATCGGCTTGCTGTGCCCCGTTGGCATGGCTGTTGGCCAGGAGCCGAGCAGATTGGTTCCGGTTTCTGGGTCGTTTCTCGTCGAAAGGTATCAGAACGATCCCTATTCGATGAGAGTTCACGGCTACAGTGACTATCAGCCCCAGCCGGGAGACATTTGGATTTGTTCTTCTAAGAACAAGTGCAAAAGATGTTTTTTCAAGCTGACGACCGGCGACTATTGCACTCATGCCGTGATTGTCGTGAGGACCAGCGCTGGAAAATTGGCTGTGTTGAGCGCTGATCTGGATACTGTGCGACTCTACGGAGTCGAGGAGTATCTTGGATTAGACTGTGAAAGGATTTGGGTGAGGCA
>CAYICO010000022.1:0-6397 GCA_964361935.1 uncultured Candidatus Saccharibacteria bacterium | reverse complement strand
GATCTATAAAGAACGAGTTGCATAAGTGAAAAAGAGGATTGCATTGCGTCGTAAATTGCCCCTGTAATATCGGGGCGTCGTCGCTTTAGCGCGCAAAATTTGTCAGTAAAAACAGTGTCGTTTAATTGCTCATTCTCGCCCAATGAGAGTTCTGGAGCTAACTTATTACATAGCGTGAGAAAAGTTGAACGAACCATTGCGATATTCAAATAAGGCACAATATTTCGAAGAATTAAGAATCCTTGTCGTTCAAAAATTTCTACATCATTCGTCATAACAACCTCCAGATTCTGTTTTCAAGAGTCTGCGCGAAAATATATCACGAATACCAAAAAAGTCCAGCTAAACCCCACCCACACATCCTCCATCAATAGACGTCCTCGTTCAGAATAAATCGGAATGATTTTATTCCTCCGTTGCGCGGAAAAATAGAACTCGCCCTCCAACCGCTATGCTAAAGCATAGCGGTTTTCGGAACTCAAACAGCTATTTTTCCTAAACTACGTCAAAAATCATTCACGATTTAGTGCTAAACTCAGATTTTTATATTGATTCGGAATGTGTGGGTGGGGTTTACAAGCCAGAGCCGGCTTTTTGTCTGAAGGAAACTGGCGGAGGCCGCGCCGGCACGGTCTTTTTGTTACTATTATCAAAAACAAAAAGCGGCGAGCCGAGCCCGTAGGCTGGCCCGTCTCGCAGGGACGGGAACAGCTGGTTCCTAAGGATAATAAGCCGGCTCTGACACCTAACTCCAAATTTTCCAAAGAGGTTTTTCTTGCCAAAGTTGATTAGCATCCAGCAAGTCGCGATAAGTGTCAATCGCAAACCAAAAACCCGAATGTGGATAAAGGGCTAATTGTTTTTCTTGAGCTAGAGGCATAAAAATATCTTCAATCATAGAATCCTTTTTGACATAATCAAAAACCTTTTTTGACATAGCCATAAAACCGCCATTGACCGTATCTGATAAAATAGGTTTTTGATAAAACGAGGCAACTAAATTATTGTCCCCCAAAGTTACCAAGCCAAAGCGATGCCGAGGATGGACTCCGGTCATAGTTGCCATTACTTTTTTTTCTTCATGTAATTTTAACAAAGATTTTATATCAACATCAGCAACGCCGTCGCCGTAAGTCAGCATAAAATTTTCCCCCTTTATATATTTTCTTAATCGCCTTACCCGTTCCCCCGTCAATGACTTCTGCCCCGTATCAACAATTCTTATATGAAAACCGTCCTTATTATTTTTTGAAAAATATCTTTTAATAAAATCTCCCTTATACCCAGTGGCTAAAATAAAATCGTTGTAACCTTGATGAGAATAAATTTTCATGATGTGCCAAAGCAGAGGCTTTCCGCCAACATCCACCATCGGTTTGGGACGATATTGAGTTTTGGGCATCAAGCGAGTTCCCTCCCCGCCACATAATATAATAGTTTGCATGAATAAAAATCCTTAGTTATTATACAAGAAAATTCGATGGTGTCCATTTTTTTAAAAAACCACCGGCTAGCGTTATTTTTAGCGTTAATCTTGGGATTAATAGCGTTCTTGCCAAATATTATTATTCACTACAAACTGCAAAGCGAGGGGCTTACTTATCATCCGCTGACAGCGGCTGGTTACTTCGATGAAATGATATTTTACGGACCGCATCTTAAAGAAGTAATAGAAGGCAATTGGATCAATGACGATACAGATCTCGCTGAATACGCAAATCGTCCCAGTTTACTGCCCGTTCTACCACCTATAATTTTGCGTTTAATATTCTTTTTCACAAACTCTGTAAGTGCAATATTCGTCTGGAACGATTTATTGCTTCCTCCAATCTCATTTTTCATTATTTATCTTTTGGGCTACCAAATTAGCAAGGACAAACTATACAGTTTGTTTTTTTCTTTCGCCGTCGTAGGCATTTCCATTATTGGCGATGTTTTGCCTTTGGAAAAACTGTGGCTTAGCGGCTGGGAAGAATTTATTAAATTCGCCCAGCCTATGTATATCGCGCGAACTTATAATTACGCTTTGACTTTTATCGGCTTCGCTCTGTCAATGCTTTTTCTCCATCGTCTTTTAACCAGCGGCCGAACCAGAGACAAAATAGCAGCCGCCATCAGTTGCGGCTTGTTAATTCATCTTCATTATTTTTATGGCGTCTATATTGGCATGGCTCTAGTTTTTTTAGTTATCATGCTTTTTATAAAAAAAGACTATGCGCGAACGAACGATATTATTCATATTCTTATCGCCATGGCAGTCATGGCAATTCCTTATATTATACAAATGACCAGAGTCCGAATGGCTTATCCGTACTGGTTTGAGATTGCGGTGCGTTTAGAAACAGATGTTGGTCGCCATATCTACCTTAATATATACAAACACTATCTGCTATACATTTTCCTAGCAGGACTATTGATTTTTATAGGTAAAAAAATAGCTGGGAAAATTAATACCGCTTTATTATTCGCCAGCTTGTTACTAGCCGGTCTAATCGGTCTTAACCTTCAAGTAATTATGGGTTACTCGCTTATGCCCAATCACTGGTTGAGAACAAATGTTTTCGGTCTAAAATTTGCCTTATTGGCTCTATTCTTTTGGTTAAAAGATTTTTTTCCATTATTAAAAAGATTTTTCCACCCATTAGTTTTTTCCGGCTTGATATTTTTTATCGTGCTTTCCATTACAAATCAAGTGGCTTATGGCCTAAACAATTATGAACTTTTTACTATCCCCAAAAACATTGCTAATTCTTTTAACTGGTTAAAAAAAAATACTCCAAAAAATTCTGTTGTTATGACGCCCTCATTAGTAACCAATAATTATCTACCTGTTTATACCAGCAATAAGATATTTATGGGCTCTGGCTACCGTTCTATTGCTCCCAATTCAGAACTAGAAGAAAGAACGCTGCTCGCATTCAAAATATTTAATGTTGATACGCAATACTTGGCCGACTCTCTTGACCCTAAAAATCTTTATGGCGATGTTAAAACAATTCCAAGAAAAATGGGATTCGGCTATACCCCCTCTCTAATTGAATATATCTATAACAATCAATTTATTAATATTTCTCTTGACCCCAGATACAACAAACCCCCCATGCCAACTACTATTAAAGATAGATTGGTAAAAACTTATTCCGAAATAGATGCGGATTTAGCAACTATTCAACAAAAATATCAAATTGACTATATTTATTCCGGTCCTTTAGAAAAAGAGGTTTCTCATGTAAATCTTGATGAAGCGCCCAATTTAAAAAAGATTTATGATAAGGACGACATTCAAATTTATAAAATTATTAAAAAATGAAGGTTCTTTTTATTATTACTCAAGCGGAGCTAGGCGGAGCCCAACGCTGGGTTTTTGACACCGCCGTTAATTTAGATAAAAGTATTTATGAAATTATAGTAGCCGCAGGAGAAAGTGGCCCGCTTTTTTCCAAACTTCAATCGCAAAATATTAAAACTTATAGAATTAAATATTTAATACGCAACATAAGTCCCTTGAAAGATATTTTGGGATTAATAGAAGTTTATCATCTTATTAAAAAAGAAAAGCCGGATATTTTACAGCTCTGTAGCACTAAAGCCGGATTTATTGGTTCTATTGCCGGAAGATTGGCTGGGACCCGGAAAATAATATATAGAATTGGCGGATGGTCTTTTAATGATCCTCGCCCTTGGTGGCAAAATAAAATCTTCCTTTGGTTAGAAAAATTGACCGCTCCTCTCAAAAACAAAATAATAGTTAATTCCCAAAAAGGTTATAATGAAGCAATTAATTTAAAAATATGCCCTAAGGAAAAATTGTTTTTGCTTTATAACGGCATACAAATAAAGGGCCAAGCGCCAAGAACCAATGACCAAAAAAATATAATTATTGGCACTATTGCCAACTTCTATCCGACAAAAGGATTAATTTATTTAATTGAGGCGGCTAATATTTTGAAATTAAAAATTCCTAATTCAAGATTCACAATTCATATTGTTGGCAATGGCAAACAAAGACATTTATTAGAATCATTGATTAATAAGTACGGATTAGAAAATCATATTAAATTAGTTGGACAAAAAGAACATCCTTGGCAATATTTGAATGAAAAAAACATAAATATTTTTGTCATTCCATCAGTCAAAGAGGGCATGCCGTATGTTCTTCTAGAAGCCATGGCAGAAAAAATTCCTGTCATTGCCACTAAAGTTGGCGGTATTCCAGAAATTATTAAAAATGGAGAAAATGGCTTATTGGTAGAAAAAGAAAATCCGCAAGAATTGGCTGATGCTATAGAAACTTTAATTGGCAATCAAGAATTTAGGAAAAAACTTGCCGAGCAAGCATTCCAAGACATCCAAAAATTCCAGCTATCAGAAATGGTTTCTAAGTATCTGCGTATTATAGAATTAGAAATTAAGAGTTAAGAAGAAAGAAACAAAAAACCCTCGCTCTAGCCGAAGCTAAAACGAGGGTTGAATGACTAAGGGGACTCAGCGTCGAAGAGCTGAGCGTCTCAGCTCCCAAAGGCCTGACTTGCGGAGACTGCAGCCGGGAGGTTGGAGTTGAAGATGGTGGCAAGCCAACCGTAGTCCCAGTCCCACCACACGCCACCCCAACGCAAGCACCGGACACAGAAGCGGCCACTTGAGCCACGATAGACATCTCCCCAGAAGAAGACATACTTGCCCTTCCAGCTCTCGGGGATGAGATGCCGGTTTTCTGGTTTGAGCAAGTAATCGAGGATGTTAGCGTTCAGCGTTGGTTTTTCGGCCAGCGTATTGCGCAAGCTGTAACCGTTGATTCCGCCTTCCTGACCTTCGGCGAGGAAGAGTTCGATCTTCCTGCCGTTGGCGTAGAGATCATCTCCACGACGCTCTAGCTTGACCAGGCCGCCCTTGCGATGTTCGGCTCCCTTTCCCTTCAGACTCCAGGCTGAAGGGATGTGGGGATAGACGTCGCAGTTGACGATATTATCGCGGTTGCTATTTAGTTCCTTTTCAATGTCTCTAATAAATGCCTTGTTTTGTTCTAGTTCTTGGAATGCAACATCTAAATCAATCATTGGATTCTCCCATCTTGTAGAATTGGGGTGTCAAAAAACTGTCACCATTATGACAATTTAATACAATTTCGTCAATAATTCATATATTAAGTCCCAATTCATCCAAAATTGGCTTCAAAGCCTCATATTGAGGAGAGCTGGTCAAATCTTCAGTTTTAGCAATCTCACCAATAAATTTTCTAGCTAAATCAAACTTGCCCGCAAAGTAATAAGTAAGACCTAATTTGATTTTTGACTCTTTATCTTTTGGATTTAAATCCAATGCTTTTTGAAAATAATAAATCGCATTTTCATAGTCTTCAGCATCTGCAAAATAACCGCCCAAAAGCCTTGCTTCATCAGACTTAGTAGGAATCCTTCCTAAGCTCTTAGCAAGTTTTAACTCATCCAGCGCTTCCTTATTTTTTTTATCATCAAGCAAAAGCAGTCCGTAGTAAAAATGCGGGTCTGCAACCTCCGGCGCTAATTCAATTGCTTGCTTCATTGCTTCTAATCCCCCCTTCTTATCGCCTTTTAAAAAACGAATTTTTGACAAAACATACAAAGTACCTTGACGCTTAGGACTTAACGTTTCGGCTATTTTTAAATCTTCTTCGGCCGAATCTAGATAAGAAGAGTCAAGCGCATAAGCAGTATTAGCGGCGTCTGCCAGAGACAAACGATACAGATAATGCAAAGAGTCGCTATCAGCCGCCCTTCTTAACTCTTCCATAGAACGCCCCACTAGATTCTGACCATCCGACACAACTACACCCTGCTTAATAAAACTTAACATAGAGCCCCCGAGATCGTTTTTGATATTGTTGGAATATACAGACGGGGCATCTATTGCCGCATTAAAATATAACAACCCTTCTTTCCCCTTATCTTGAACAAAGTTATTTAACGCCAGATACTCCCAATGATTGGCTTGCCATAATCTGAAATTAATAAAATATATAGGCGCAAGGGATATAACTAAAAGCGCTAAAAGAATAGGCCAAGACCACGACTTGATATTAACGACTGTTGCTAAATCATTACCAACATCATCGTGTTTGCGATCAATGAAAGCCAAAACAACAAAAAACATTAAATAACTGGTCAAGGTGTCAAAGGCAAAAAAGTTGTGCACCAAGTAACTAATTAATAATGCTTGAATAAAAAACTTTTCTTCTTTTAATTTAGTAGTGGCGCGAAAAACAACAAAAAATAAAAACAAATAAGCCAAAGCGCCCAATAACCCAGCAGTCAGAGAATATATTGGGAGTGAGACCGGTATCCCATCTGCTTCTATGCGCGGTTCTAGATCCCAGACAAGGATATCCCACTTGTCCCAGCTTCCAGAGGAACGAGAGATT
>CAYICO010000021.1:0-6675 GCA_964361935.1 uncultured Candidatus Saccharibacteria bacterium | reverse complement strand
TCTTGATAAGCCAGAATATCTCTTTCTCTCAAAAAGCGATGTTGTTGAGGAAAAATTATTAGCCGAAAAAATAAAAATTATAAAAACGATAAATTCTCAAGCGATTGCAATATCCATAAAAAATCCTGAAAGTATAAAAAATATAGAGAAAATTTTAAACGATATTAAAGATAAAAAGCTTAATTAAATCTTCGGTGCCTATAAGACCTAAACGGAGGTCGAAACGAAGGTCTTTGCGGTATAGGAGCGCGTGACGGTGGCATTTCTGGTAATGCGGATAGCGGCAATGTCGCTTTAATGAGGCGTTCAATATCGCGTACGTCTCTTTTTTGATCTGGCATGGCAAAAGATATGGCGTGTCCTGCGCTGTCTACGCGTCCGGTTCTTCCAATGCGGTGGACATAGTCTTCTGGACTTTGTGGTAAGTCATAATTTAATACAAGCTCAATGCCTTTTACATCTATACCGCGGGCAGCGATGTCGGTTGCAACAAGAATTCTATGCTTGCCATTTCTAAAACCATTAAGCGCTTCTTTGCGTTGGCTTAGTGAGCGATTAGAGTGAATCTCTGCGGCGGTAAAGCCCATAGAACGAATTTGCGCGGCAATTTTTTTCGCTCCAAATTTTGTTCTGGAAAATATAAGAACTGACCCGCGATATTCCATTAAAATTTTTTCAAGCAGTCTTGGCTTATCTTGTTTTTGCACGAAAAAAAGTTCCTGCGTAATTTTCTTTGCTAAAGTACCTGATGGCGCAACTTCAATACGAACTGGAAGCTTCATGTACGCTCGTGCTATAGAAACGATGTCTTCTGGCATTGTTGCCGAGAAAAGCATCGTTTGTCTTTCGTGAGGTAACACTTGAAGAATACGTTTTAATTGTGGGGCAAAACCCATGTCAAGCATCCTATCAGCTTCATCAAGAACTAAAATAGAAATAGACTTAAGAGAAATCGTTTTTTGTTCCATGTGATCTATAATCCTTCCTGGCGTAGCAATGATAATTTGCGGGTTTCTATGAAGCGCCCGGATCTGGCGACCAAAAGATTCTCCACCAATAAGAACGGATGTCCGTATTCCTATAGACGTTCCGATTTTGCAAAAGACTTCGTCTACTTGGAGCGCGAGTTCGCGTGTTGGTAAAATAATAAGTCCTCGTTTTCCCTGAAGCGCGGCCTGAATCACAGGCACGCCAAAAGCGAGTGTTTTTCCGGTGCCTGTTTGAGCTATGCCAATCATGTCCTTCCCCTCTATCGCTGATGGGATGGATTTTTCTTGAATGGGCGTGGGAATTACTAGACTAAGTTTGTCTAGTATTTCTAAGATATTTGGAGCAATACCGAGGTTGTAAAAACCAGAAGATTGATTCATTCCGTTTATTATACCATAAAATTAATAATAAAGCAACTATTACAACTGCTTAGTTTGTATCACTTTTAAAGTTAAAAAGTCTATTGGACCAAAGACTTCACAAACTTGATAAGAAGAAAGAACAATAAAGAAATTATTATCGTGGATTTCCGCCTCGCAAGCTTCTTAATAAATCGTATTGGATAGGTGGTTCTGGGGATTTTTCGCGCAAATAGTCTCTTGGAACTCCGGGCGGTAACTTTGTTGGGTCTGCTGGATAAGTTTGTGATCCCGGGCGTTCAGGTGACGTAGGTGACGGAAAAGTTCTACCAAACACCCCCTGTGGCCATCTCTTTTTAAGCTCTTCCTCACTTCTTCTAAAAGGATCATACGCTTTTTTTAGTATTGTATTCCAATTATCAAAATCAATACGGGCTTCAAAAAGATCTTTTTCTATTTCTCCTCGTTCTGTTTCTATTGTGGAATTAGTAGAATCAGGATAATATTCGTCCCAATATCGCAAATAGCTCATTAAAAATTGCTCTAATCTTGTCATATAGTTGTGAAGTCCCTCCACATATTGTTTGAGGTCGTTAAGCCGTACGAAGCGTTTCGTAATATATTGACTCCGATAACTATCAAGACCGTCTTTCCGTCCTTTGAAGTACGCCTTACTATTTGCGTATCCCCTCTCTTTGATTCTTATCTGCGCGCTTCTTATTTGTTCCTGCGTAGGTTGCGGCATTCCGACCCTTCGTCCCTCCTCTTCTATTGCTTTTTGTATTTCCCCCGCTCTTTGCATTTGTTCCTGCGTAGGTCCGCGTTGTTGCCCAAAACTAACGCTAAAAAACAATACGGTGTTTAAAACAACTATGTAAGTTAAAAACTTTCTCACTTCTTGATTATAACATTTATATCTTAAGATATTTTCTTATGGCAAAATTACTAGAAACTATTCCTAAGCCAATGCCAAATAAGAGTTGATATCCAAATAGTTTAAAAATGTTATCAAATAAATATACTCTTAAATCTAAGTTGGTGATAAAGAATTTAAGGTAGGGTGATGCCCAATAAGCAACTGGCCAAAAAATTAGCATGCTTATAATTGCCGCCAGCACCCCATAAATTACTCCCTCAACTACATAAGGGCCGGTAATGAAATAATTGGGCGCCCCCACCAAACGCATTATCCCAATTTCTTCACGATTAGAATAAATTGCCAAGCTTACTGTATTAAATGTTACTAAAATTGCGGAGATTGATAATAATATAGTTAAAATCAATCCTAATTTGTTGCCGATATCCACTATTTTACCAAGCCTTTCGATGACTAATTTATTTTGCGTGTATGTGATTTTCTCTATGAGCGGCCGCCATTCATTGTTATCAAGTTTAGAGGCAATGACAGAATAAAAAGTCGGGTCTTTAGCTTTTATATTAATCAATGAGGACAATGGATTTTCATCCAACTGCTGAAGCGCCTGAATAATTGTCGGATCATTTTTATGTTTTTCTTTAAAAATTTCTAGCGCTTTTTCTCTAGATACGTATTCTACTTTATCTACTTCGGGCAATTCTTCTATCGCATTTTTTATTTTCAAAACTTCCGATTCGGGAGTTACTATTTTGAAATATACGGATATGTCAATCTTATCTTTTAGCACTTCCAGTCCAGTTTTGGTTATGACGCTAAAAACGATTACCAGTTCAAAAACTATAAGAGCGAGTATGATAATAAATAACGTTGCCAACGAAAGCCACTTATTTCTCCAAAAGTGTTGCCATCCGTATTTAACTAATCTTAACAGTGAACTAATCATAATATGTACCTCCCATGTTTCTCGTCTCTAATAACTTTGCCGTCTTCCATGCTAATGACTCTTTTTCCCAAAGCATTGATAATGTCTTTACTGTGAGTCGCAAGAATTACTGTTGTTCCTAATTCGTTAATCTTCAAAAGAAGCTTGATAATCTCCCATGTATTTACCGGATCAAGATTGCCGGTAGGTTCATCAGCAACTATTACCGCCGGCCTGTTAATCATGGCTCTCGCAATTGCCACTCTCTGTTTTTCTCCTCCTGATAATTCGTGAGGAAAATTATGAGTTCTTTCCATCAAGCCTACCATATCCAATATTTGCGGTACTGTCTCATTGATTTCTGTCTGCCTTCTTCCCTCTACCTCCATGGCAAAAGCAATATTTTCATAAGCGTTTTTACCTTGCAGTAATCGGAAATCTTGAAATATGATGCCTACCTGTCTACGAAGCTGAGGTAATTCCCTTGGCTTAAGTTTATTTACTTCTTGATGTCCTAAAATAATTCTTCCCTTTGTCGGTTTTTCTTCTCCTATCAGTAATTTTATCAGAGTTGACTTGCCAGCGCCGGATTTTCCCACGAGGGTCACAAACTCTTTATGCTCGATTTTAAGGTTTATGTCCTCAAGAGCTACGGCTTTATTGCCGTTGTTATTGTATATCTTAGAGACATTAACAAACTGAATCATTTAGTATTATTCTAGCTCTGCCTCTATGAACTTATCAAGTTCGCCATCCAACACCGCATCAGGATTATGGTGCTCAATTTTTGTGCGATGATCCTTAACTAATTGGTAAGGGTGAAGAACATAAGATCTTATTTGATTTCCCCATTCTGGAGTTACTTTTGTTTTTAAATTTTTTAATTCTTTTTCTTGTTTTTGCTCCATTAACTGGAACAATTTGGCCTTTAAAACCTTTAAAGCTCTTTCTTTATTTTGTACTTGCGATCTCTCTACTTGTGAAGCCGCGCTAATACCGGTTGGTAAATGCACGATGCGAACGGCAGTTTCCCTTTTGTTGACATTTTGGCCGCCCGGTCCGCTGGAGCGAGACATCTCTACCTTTAAATCTTCGGGCGGTATCTGAAAGTTGCGCTCATCCATTTCTGGCAGTTCAGGAACTATTTCAACCAGGGCAAACGATGTGTGTCTTAATTTTTTGGCAGAGAACGGAGAGATTCTGACTAGACGATGCACTCCAGTTTCCTTCTTGAGATTTCCATAAACATATTCACCTTTTATTTCCATTGCCCTATCATCACTTACGACAACTTTCCACTCTCTTTTTTGGGCATATTTAATATACATGCTAAATAGCATATTAGCCCAATCTTTAGCGTCGTCTCCGCCAGCGCCGGCGTAAATAGTGAGATGGGCATTATTTTTATCATATTTTCCAGTTAATGGTTGCATATTTGGAGCCGAAGGTGGGAATCGAACCCACGTCTATACTTTACGAAAGTATTGTTCTGCCACTGAACTACGTCGGCTTGGTTGAACGTCGCAGAGAACCATTCTATATTATAAGCTAAATATGGTCAAAAAATCGAAAGCGATTTTTTTAGACAGGGATGGCACTATAATTTACCATTCTAATAATTTTGTTCTTAGAACAACCCAACTGCGTTTACTGCCGGGTGTCGCCGAATCAATTACAATTTTCAATAAACTTGGTTTTCTCGTGATAATAATCACTAATCAACCTGTAATTTCACGAGGTCTTATTGGGCCCGGGGAAATGGAGCGGCTCCACGAATTTTTAATAGAACGTCTCGAACGCCGGGGCGCAAAAATTCATGGCGTATATTTCTGTCCTCACCATCCTGATTCGAAAATTCCAAAATGGGGAATTAAATGTCATTGCAGAAAACCAGAGCCCGGCATGATCTTAAAAGCTATTAAAGATTACAATGTTGATCCCAAAAAAAGTTTTATGATTGGTGACGCTTTAATAGATGTTGTGGCGGGAAAGCGCGGGCGTTAAGACTGTTCTTGTGAAAACCGGTCCCGGTCATCCGCGTCTCGATCCGATATACAAGGATACGAAGCCAGGTTTTGTTGTTAAAAATCTTATCGAAGCTGTTAGAAAAATAAAGACCACTTTCTAGTGGTCTATAAGTTGTGTTATTTATCAAAAAACTAGTGTACAGTATAAAATATATTTAATTTTTTGTCTATAAAGCGTAAAGGCGGGATTAGTATAGTGGCAATACGTGACCTTCCCAAGGTTGAGACGCGAGTTCGATTCTCGTATCCCGCTCAAAATTTAAAACTCTTTAGTTAAAAGGATAATTTTAGATGATTTTTTCGCTTGAGAAAGCCAGTCAGAATAATCCATCCCATCCTTCTCTAACTGCTTTTCCCACAATTCCTTTTCCGCTTGCGGGAAGATTACCAGCTCATAAAAATCTGCCAGATTCAGACCGTATAAAGCAAGAGTCGCTTGCTCCAAATTTGGTTTTTCTAAATATGGAGCAACAGTATCATGTATGGATGCTATAAGCTCGCTGTCGCTCATCTCTTGCCTTAAAGCTTCAGAAACTAATCTTTTTTCAATAATGTTTTCCAAAACAGAGACTATAATTTGATTGTAATTTGTTTCTTTTGCTTCTTCTTTTTCATATACCGCAAGTGTTTGCTTATAATAATGTTCTGCCGCTTTAGCTTCTTTGTGCAAATTGTATCCCCAAACAATTTCTGAATTAATTATTATTACGGGATATAATCCTTTTTTAATCAAATATAGAGAAATAAAACCAGCAGCCAATATCACAAAAAATATTATTATAAAAATTTTCGATCTTTTCATTGTCTTTTTTCTGGGACTATTATTAATACCTTTTCATCTGGAAAGGCATATCCGGCTTTTCTCGCTTCACCTTCGAGGTGTTTATTGTCTTTAAAATAATTCAAGTCAGCTGTTAATTGTTTATTTTCTTTCTCGATATTGCGCAATTCTTTACTAACTGTTAAGGCTTCTTTTTTAACGTCACTATATTGCCATGCCAACCTATAGAGTTGAACGGCAAAAGCCCCGGTAGCTAAAATTAAAATCATTACGAGAAAGAACCTCACAGCTTTATTCTACCAATTTTACTATTTTTTTAGTAATTCCTTAAAAACAGAAGCGGGAATTTTTATGTCGCTTTGTTGAGCCATTTCCTTTAACTTTGTTTTTCCCCTTTGCTGTTTTTTCCACAACTTCATTTTACGGGTTCTGTCTCCCCCATAAAGATAACCAGTAACATCTTTTTTAAGCGCCGGAATTGTTTCTCTTGATATGATTCTTCCCCTAACAGCCGCCTGAATAGATTGTGAGAATTGTTGCTTTGGTAAGAGATCTTTTAGTCTCTCCACAGTTATCCTTGCCTCTCTTTGGATTTTTTCTTTTGGTATAGAAACACGTCGGAGGGGGGCTGGCTGATCCCTAGCAAAGGCCAGGGAGAAGCCAGGACTCCTCCGAGGTGAACAATCGTGGCAAAATGATGCTTCTTATTACCGTCGCTT
>CAYICO010000020.1:6046-6810 GCA_964361935.1 uncultured Candidatus Saccharibacteria bacterium | reverse complement strand
CTTCTTTTTTCAATCGCAAAAACTGTGCCTCAATTGGCGAAGTCATTATTTATAGGATATTCTAAATGCAAATACTAAACAATGTATTATTATATATGTCCGGACATAATAAGTGGACGCAAATAAAACATCAAAAATCGGTTACTGACAAAAAACGCAGTGTTTTATTCTCAAAGACGCTCAATGCTATCACCGTGGCGGCTAAAGAAGAACCCAACCCAGACTTTAATCCCCGACTAAGAACGCTTGTAGAAGAGGCTAAGAAGAATAGAGTGCCCAAAGAGAATATAGAAAGAGCTATTCAAAAAAGTAAAAAATTTAATGAAAATATTAGGCATTGACCCCGGAAGCTCTCGAATTGGACACGGACTTATTGAAAAGACGGGGCAAAAATTAAAGTTAATAAGGGCAGATACTATCGAGATAAAAGAAAAGGACCCCAATCAGAAACTTTTTTATTTAGCTATTGATTTTAAAAGACTTTTAGAAGAAAGCAGGCCGGATTTACTTGCAATAGAAAAAATATTTTTCTACAAAAACGTGAAAACAGCTATCGAGGTAGCGCAAGCGAGGGGCGTATTAATACTTTTAACGCTACAACAACAAATTCCAATAGTAGAATTTACTCCGCAAAAAGTGAAAAAGGCCACCACCAACTATGGCTCTGCCGACAAGCAAGCCGTTGCTAGAATGGTATCCCTACTATTAAACGAACCACCCACTAAGAGATTAGACGACACAACAGATGCAATAGCCATCGCTAT
>CAYICO010000020.1:0-6036 GCA_964361935.1 uncultured Candidatus Saccharibacteria bacterium | reverse complement strand
AAATTTATATAAATATATAAGCGTTATCAAAACTCGGTTGGTGTGGGGGTTGACACTATTTTTCCCTTATATATACTTCTTATGATTAATAATGAAATTTAAATTTAAAAGGTCGTTACTTTGTAATTTATCACAAGAAAACTATGAGTCCTTATAACGATGATGGATTAGAGGAATTAGACGACGAAGAACTAGATGAAGAAGAAGATGAGGAAGAAGAGGATAAAGAAGATGATTATGGCGATGGCAATGATAGTTACTAATATTTTTTAATTACAAAACACAGAATCTCCCAATAATTATGGGAGATTTTGTTAAACTCATTATATGCTTCGTTTCAAAACTAAAAAAATAATAATTTGCGGACTTTTAGGAATTTGCGCTTTAATGCTGGGCGGAGTTTTTCACGTATTATTTCTATTTAAAAATCTTCCCGATCCATCTTTATTTGATCAAAGACAAGTCGCTCAAACGACCAAAATATATGATCGTTCCGGAGAGATTTTATTATATGAACTTTATGGAGAACAGAAAAGGACAGTAATTTCTTTTGAAGAAATACCTGAATTAGTTAAAAAAGCTACTTTAATTATTGAAGATAACGACTTTTATAACCATCCCGCTTTTGATTGGAAGTCTATTGCGAGGGCGGCTTTTATTAATTTAACAAAAGGAAGAGTGGTGCAGGGAGGATCAACTATAACTCAACAACTGGCCAAAAACGCTTTTTTGAGTTCGGAAAGAACGATTAGCAGGAAAATTAAAGAATTGCTTTTGGCCTTTCGTTTGGAAAAACGATATACAAAAGATGAAATTTTTAATTTATACCTAAACCAAATCCCTTATGGAGCTAATGCCTACGGCATAGAAGCCGCCGCGCAAACGTACTTTCAAAAGAAAGCTAAAGATTTAAATCTTGCCGAAGCCGCGTTGCTTGCGAGTCTGCCAAAAGCGCCTAGTTATTATTCACCCCAAGGAGAACATAAAGATGAATTACTGGAACGCAAAAATTACATTATTGACCAAATGGCTAAAAGCGGCATTATCGGCGAGGAAGAAGCGGCTAGCGCCAAAGAAATAAAGTTTGATTTCGCGCCGTTTACCGTTGGAATTAAAGCGCCTCACTTCGTCATAACAGTTCAAGATTATCTTAATAATCTTTACGGAGAAGATTTTGTAAGAAGCGCCGGCTTGAAAGTCATAACAACTTTAGATTGGAAACTCCAGCAATTAGCCGAAAAAGTTGTTGAGGATGGCGCAAGAAGCAACGAAGAGTTATATAAAGGAGAAAATGCCGCTTTGGTGACGCAAGACGCGAAAACAGGACAAATACTCGCTTTAGTTGGTTCTAGAAATTATTTTGATGACAAGATAGATGGCAATTTTAACGTTGCTACTCAAGGATTAAGACAGCCGGGCTCAGCAATAAAACCGTTCGCCTATTTAACGGCATTTATTAAAGGATATACTCCGGAAGCCGTGATTTTTGATCTGGAAACAGAATTTAACACCACAGATGATGAAAATGACAGTTATAAGCCGCAAAATTATGACGAAAAGTTCCGCGGACCCGTAACTATGAAGGAAGGGTTAGCACAGTCAATTAACGTGCCTTCCGTAAAAACTCTATATTTAGCGGGTTTGGATGAAATGTTAAAAAATGCCAAAAAAATGGGCATAACAACGCTTACGGAAAGAAGTCGTTATGGTCTTTCATTGGCGCTGGGAGGCGGAGAAGTGAAGTTGATAGATTTAGTTAACGCTTATTCCGTTTTTAGCCAAGATGGCTTGAAACATAAGCAAGTATTCATTCTAAAAATAGAAGACAATCGCGGCAAAGTAATTGAGGAATACAAAGACCAGTCAGAACAAGTTATAGAGCCGCAATATGCAAGGTTAATAAATGATATTTTGACGGATATTGAGGCGCGTTCCGCTCTGTTTGAAAATAGTCTTAGTTTAACAGTCTTCCCTAATCAAGAAGTGGCTTTAAAAACCGGCACTACGAACGATTACAGAGACGCATGGGCAATGGGATACACGCCATCTTTAATTGTTGGCGTTTGGGCCGGCAATAATGACAATCGTCCGATGGAAAAAAGAGGCGGCAGTATTTTAGCGGCTGTTCCTATTTGGCATGCATTTTTGGCCGAAGCTTTAAAGGAAATGCCCGTAGAAACATTCCCCAGACCAGAAGTTATTTTAGTTGATAAGCCAATATTGAAAGGTGAATATATTATAAATAATGAAGTTCACGACATTCTTTATTATGTAGATAAAGACAATCCTCAAGGACCAGCGCCACTAGATCCTCAAAATAATCTACAATTTGAAAATTGGGAGAAGCCAGTAAGAGAATGGATTCAAAACAATCTTCAAAATTTAGTTGGAGTGAATAATTCTAGTAATGGCTCTGTAATTGAATTTTTAAATCTACATAATGGACAAACCGTCACTAGTCCTTTTGATATAAATATTAGAGTTAAAAACAATAACGATATTACTAAGTTAGAAGTTTATTTCAACGATAAATTAGTAGATCAAAAATTTTTAAATTTAGGAAAAGAGTTTAATTATAATTTAAATTATAACTCTTCCTTGGAATTACAAAATAAAATAACAATTAAGATTTCTGACGTTCTAAATAATATTTTAACAAAAGAATTAATTTTATATTCTAATGGGCATTAGAATATAGAAATAAGATTTGTCATCTATTGGTCTTATTAAAGAGGGTTTATTATTACCGTTATTTCCAAAGAAAATATTTTCACCCTCCATGACTTTCAGACCGTCTAATAAATAGCGCCAGTTGAAAGCCACGCCTTCAAAATCAACACCTTGTATCTTTGATGGTATCAAGTAATTATTCTCCCCTAGTAATTGATTTAATGAATATATTTCTAAAGTTTTTTGATTATTTCTAGTTGCTAATCGAATATCATTGGTTTTTCCGCTAAAATTACTGACTAATTTTACAGAATTCACAAAATGATTCTTATTTAAAACAACTTCTGTCTCTATTGACTTAGGAATTATTTGTTCGTAATCCGGATAATTACCCTCAATTAATCGGGAAATAACTTCTGTAGTGCTGTTTTTAAACAGTACTTGATTATTATCTAAAGATATTCTGATTGGCACGTCATTTGAAAAAACCCTCACTACCTCCTGAATTGTCTTTAAAGGAACAATCACCTTAAAACTCTTATCAAAATTAAATTTGAATTGATTACCATTTAAAATCTTTTCTGCCAAACGAAAACTGTCAGTTGCGACTAATTTTAAGATTGTTAATTGAAAATCAAACAAAATACCGCTTATTTCCGGCCTAATATCAGATATTTGAGCGGCATTTATAACTTTACTTATCGCATCTTTTAAAATTATAGGATCAATTTCTATGTAGCTATCGGTATTTTCTAGTTTTGGTATTATCGGAAATTCATCCTCATGAATTCCTTGTATCTTAGCTTCATAATTATCGGTTTTAAAAATAAAATTATTATCAATTTTCTCAAGATTTATTCTTTCATGGGTAGTATTATTAACAATATTGTAAAAAGTATGAAAAGGAATTGTTAAACAGCCTTCTTCTATTACTTTTCCGGAAATCAACTTTGTAATAGCTAATTCTAAATTAGTTGTTACAAGTTTTATCTTATTATCAAATGTCTTTAATAAAACATTTTTCAGTATTGGTAAATTAGAGCTATCTGAAACAGCTCTCTCCGTTACCGATAAACCATCTTTTAAGTTGTCTCGAAACAATATTACTTTCATATTATTTATTAATTAAATTAGTAGATTATAGTAGTACTGAATAATTATGTTGAAAACTTATTTTATTCGCATTTTTATTAATCTTTTCCATTTAATAAATTGTTTATAACTTCGTGAAATTTTTTAATATTACTGTTTATAAATCTACTAATTGCTTTTTAATGCATTCTTTTCCACAAATAATTAATTTTTTGTTAACATATCCTTTATACTTAAAACATTTTGATTTAACGTTTGATTTACATTTAACTCTTTAATAATTTTTTCACAAGCGTATATTACGGTTGTGTGATCTCTCTTCCCCAACTTATCCCCAATAAATGGATAAGATAAACTTAAAATATCTCTTAATAAATATGCGGCTATTTGCCTGCATTCAACTAATTCCTGCTTTCGGCTTCTGCTTATTAAATCGTTTATGGTTATATCAAAGAAATCTGCCACCGCTTTGATAATTTGATCTGGACCAATATTTTTTACCGGTTCTTTTATTACCTCATTCATTATTTGTTCGGCAAGTTTTATGGTAACTTCCAGATTTTTAACTTGTTGGTAGAAAAGAATTCTGTTTAAGATGCCCTCAAGCTCTCTTAAACCCTTTCTAACTTTATTGGCAATGCAATCAACTACTTCGTCGCTTAAAACGGCGCCCTTGCTGGCTAGTTTGTTTTTCAAAACTGCGGTTTTTAACTCGTAATCAGGATATGATATATCAACAATCATTCCTCCTTCAAATCTAGATCTTAATCTTTCCTCTAAAACAGGTATAAAGCGAGGAGATCTGTCTGAAGATATAATTATTTGCTTATTTGCTTCATATAAAGCATTAAAGGTATGGAAAAACTCCTCTTCTGTAGAATGTTTTCCCCCAACAAATTGAATATCGTCAATAATCAAAACATCTATTAATCTATATTTATCTTTAATAGACTCCATTCTTTTATTCTTAATCCCCCAAATAACTTCATTAGTAAACTTTTCTGAAGGAACATATCTCACCTTAACCTTGCTTTCATATAATTTGCCTATTTCATTACCGAGTCCTTGAATAAGATGAGTTTTTCCAACGCCTACCCCCCCGTAAATAAATAGCGGATTATACTTTTTCCCTATATTTTTCAAAACGGCGGCAACGGCCGCATACGCCATCTCATTAGAAGAGCCTACAATAAAAGAATTCAGGGTATAATTAGGGTTCAGGTTTGTCTCCGGATCAATTTTTAACTCAGAAAAAATCAATTGATTGTCTTTTTCTGACATGCCCCTGTTCTTGTTTAAGATTAATGGTTGTTGAATAGTAGAAACACAATATTCGACCTTGCGGATATTACTGTCAATGTTTCTTAAGGCCCCTAAAATTATTTTGTGATATTTGTCCTCCACCCATGCTTTAGCGAAATTATTAGATAAACTCACCACCATCGTCCCATCTTCCTTATTAAGGAGCTTACTGCTTTTTAACCAAGTGGCAAAATTTGGACGAGAAACTTGCAGTTCAATTTCACTTAATGCTTTTTCCCACAAAGAATTTAAATCCGTATCCGACATAACTTCATTCTAGTGCGTGACTAGTCATGGTCAATAGTGACAGAAGTTTAATATGTGTTGATAAGGTGTGGATAACCTGCTACGATAGAGCGGTGAGTGTAACTTATCAGCCGAAAAAGAAGAAAAGAAGAAGAACGCACGGTTTTTTAAAAAGAATGAGAATGGTGGGTGGCAGAAGGCTATTAAAGCGACGTCGCCAAAAAGGAAGACATAAGCTTACCGTTTAATGTTGTCCAAAAAAAATCGTCTGCCTATACAAGGGCTGCTAAATAAAAAAGGGACAACCTATCGAAAAGCGTTTTTAAGCATTAAAGTCTTTTCTAGCGACCTTCTTATTAGCAGATTTGGAATTATTATTAGTAAGAAGGTGGCTAAGTCTGCCGTACAAAGAAATAAGATAAGAAGAATGATTTTTGCGGCTATAAAATTAGTAATAGATAAATGGCAGAAGGCAGATTATTTAGTAATTGTTAATAGTTGGCAGGATTTAAATCAAAAACAAATTAATGACCAGTTTATTTCATACATTTTTCACTCAACCGCTAATTGATAGCTTGGTTTTTCTTTATAATTATGTCGCTTTTCAAGACTTGGGTCTTGCTATTATTCTTTTAACTTTCGCGATACGGTTGGCCCTCTTCCCGCTTTTTTATAAGGGATTTCGTAATCAGACTTTACTGCAAAAAATTCAACCAGAGATAGAAA
>CAYICO010000019.1:0-7316 GCA_964361935.1 uncultured Candidatus Saccharibacteria bacterium | reverse complement strand
CCGATCTAATTTATCAGCAATCTTATTTTTTTCTCTTGGTACTAAATTAAAATTAACTTCTTTAAAATCCTGTTTCAAATTCCAGATTTCTAAAAACAAAGGTTGCAAGCCCGCATCCTTAACTTTGTATTCTCCCCGCATTTGTTTATAAAGTAATTCGCTGTCAACATTTATTTCTAAGATAGACTCTTCGGCTCTATCCTTGCCAGATATCTGGATAACTTTTCTTAATGCAAAAATAACCGCTTTGTATTCAGCGACATTATTTGTTGTTTCTCCTATGTACTCTCTATAACCTTTATCACCGATCAGTATGCCAATAGCTGCTGGTCCCGGATTGCCTCTAGCTCCACCATCGGTAAAGATTATTATTTTATTGGAGTCCATCCCGTTAGAGACAGGAAGCGCTTTAATCTGTTTTTAATATAACGCTTACCCATGCCTGATTTTAGGTATTTTTCTCGCGACCTTGCATCTTGTTCGTTTAGACATGCTTCATAATAAATTAACGCTAAAGGACTTCTGTTTTTTGTAGAAAACACTTTTCCATTCGCATGTTCATTAAAGCGCTTCCGCAAATCATTACTAAATCCTGTATACAACTTTTTATCTCTTTTACTTTGCAAGATATAAACATAGTAAATCATATCGTCTCTAACGGGACCATGGAAATGGTTTATTTAACTCTATTGTAAATCCAGAGGCCGCTTTGTGACCACCCCCGCCAAATTTTTGGGCAATTTCTGCGACATCAATTGTGCCATCGGAACGAAGAGAAACGATAATTTTGCCATCTTTTTTGCTCCAAACAATACCAATTGGCGGCATCTTTTTTACCAAAGCGCTTCCCAAATCAGACGAGAAAAAACTTGGTCCGTTGGCAGCGAGAGTCTTATGTCCCGCAAAATTCACTTCTTCACTATAGCTGTCTACTAATTTTTTAATCAGACTCTCTTTATAAGATCCGATAATTTTACCATTATCTACTATTTTTTGATTTTCTGAAGGATTGTCCATCTTCTCAACAACTTCGTCCCATTTCTGGAAATCAAATGCGACTGTTTCTAAAAAGTTGGAGACTTCTCTTGTGTGTAAAATTTTGAATTTCCATAAATCAATATCTTCAACGTGTTTTAACAGTGTTGGCACCGGTTCGTTGGGATGAAAATATTTCCAAGCCAAAACAGCGCCCGATTGATCAATGTCAAATGAATGTTCTTGAGTAATAACTGCCACATCTTTTGCTGTTACGTGATGATCAATAACTGTGACTCTTTTGTTATTTTTTATTAAATTTTTAATAATATCTGGGGGATAACAAAAATCTATAAAATATATCTCTTTATTTATTAATTCTTCTAGTATTGATGTTGCTTTATGGTGTTGAATGCCAATGTAATCAGCGCTATCCCCAAATTTTTTCCATGCTGCCCAAGCCCCGCTAAAGCCATCTGGACAATTGCCGTGATATAGAATTATGGTATTTTTCATCCCGTTAGAAGCAGGTTGCCAAAGGCAACCGTGATATGCGCGGCTCGACTTGTTTAAAGGTTATAATATTAATCATAAATTTTGTCATTATATTCTGCTTGGATTGCTTCTAACGGGATTCATTGATTTTTCAGCGCCTCTAAGGCAGGTAATTTTTTACCAGAAAGGAACTCCAGCATAGCGCCTCCTCCAGTGGATATAAAGCCAATATCGTCTTTTAGATTATTAGCGGATAAAAATTGTTCGGTGTCTCCCCCTCCCACAATGGAAAACGCTCCATTATGATTAGCGGCAATAATCGCTTTAGCAATTTGGATGCTTCCATTGGCGTATGAAGATTCCTCAAATTTTCCCAAAGGACCATTCCACACTATTGTCTCGGCTGTTTTAATAATTTGCGAGTATTGTTCTATAGTTTTATCACCAATGTCAAATCCCTGATTATTATCTACTGGAAACAAAACATTATTTGGTAATTGCCCGCCTAGACTCGGCGAGGCTGGGTCATTACTTGGTCCTTGGTCCTTGGTCCTTGGTAGTTTTAAATATGCGCTTCCCATCAAAAAATAGTCAGTCTTATTTTTTAAATTATCTATCAAATTAATTTTATCATCAATTTTACTGCCGCCAATAATTACAATTAAAGGCTTCTTTGGATTCTGTATGATTTTGGAGAGATTTTCTACCTCACTTTCCAAAAGTAATCCTCCATAAGATGGTAGAAATTTAGTAATAGCCACTAACGAAGCGCAAGAACGGTGGCTAGTCGCAAAATCATCATTAACAAAAAAATCACCTTTGCCCGCCAACTCTTTTGCAAACTCATCGCTATTTTCTTGTTCTCTTTTATCAAAACGAAGATTCTCAAGCCATTCTAACTGCTGACCAACTTTTTTTGATAACATATCAACTAATGGTTTAAGAGATAGGCTTGAATCAATTCCATTAGGTCTTCCTCGATGACTTAAAATTATTATTTTTACGTTGTTCTTTAAAAGATATTTTACCGTTGGCATAACGGCTTCTATGCGCAAAGATTCTCTGTTCGGGTCTTTAATATCAAGATTAACTCTTAGCAAGCAAGTCTTGTTTTTAATAATTTCCGTGTTAATTTGACTTAAATAACGCATTTCCATATAATACTATATGCTATGGCGCATACAAAATCTTTAGGCTCAACAAAACTTGGCAGAGACTCAATTTCCAAACGGCTTGGCGTTAAGAAGAATCATGGTGAGCATGTAGAGCCGGGCCAGGTTATTTTAAAACAGAGGGGCACTCGTTATGTTCCCGGAATGAATGTGGGAAGAGGCGGTGACGATACTTTATATGCCCTAAAAACAGGCGCCGTTAAATTCTCTTCTAGTAAAAAAACTCGCTTCGATCGTTCTAGGAGAATTATTAAAGTTGTTAGTGTTGTGTAACTAGTATCTCTATCTTTTTCTTTACTCCTTTTCCAAAATTTATTTCTACTTCATTTTTACCGATTTTTTTTATAGAGTCCTTTGTCTCTATTTTAAATTCTTTTAATCCCCTTTGATTAAGCTCTTTTTGCATATCTTCACTTTTAATTGAACCAAAAACCTCGCCGCTCTCACCTACTTTTAAAGTAAAGCGGAGTGGATTTTCTGAAAGTTCCTTCAAATATTTTTCTATTTCTGCCATCCTAATTTTTTCTTTGACTTCTATTTCGTTTTTAATCTTTAAACCGTCACTATTAAACGGGGTCGCTATTTTTTTAGGAATCAAAAAATTACGAGCATATCCGTCATGAACCTCTTTGACTTCCATTCGGCGTCCTATGCCGCGGATATCTTGTAACAGTATAATCTTCACTTGTTGAAATTACTTTTTAACTTGTTTCAGCAAAACCGCCAATGCCTTATCCAGTTGCGGGTCTTTTTTATCCTCTATATCTTTTTCAGATAATTTAACCGGAAAATCTGGCTCTAATCCGTTTTTATCGATTTGTTGTCCCTTGGGTAGTATCCAGTGAGCTATTGTTATTTTGACGGTTGAGCCATCGTAAAGATTTTTTAACTCTTGGACTGTGCCCTTGCCAAAACTTTTTTCTCCCACTAATTTTACCCCTAAGTGATCCCTTAAAGCTCCTGCTAATATTTCGCTGGCTGACGCAGAACCGCTGTTTATTAATATAACAACGGGTATTCCATTTACTATGTTATGTCCGTCCGTTTTAAATGTGTCTCTATTGCCAGATCGAAACTCTTCATAAACAACATCGAGACTTGGCTTTAAAAAGAGGCTTGCTATGGCGATGGCGCTGTCTAAGTATCCTCCGGGATTATTTCGTAAATCCAAAACCATTCCTACTGTCCCCTCTTGTTTCATTTTTTCTATAGCATCAGCCATTAAGGCTGGGGAATTTTCGTTGAAGGTGAAGAGCTGAAGATGCGCTAACTTATCATCTTTCATTTTCCACTCTATTACGGGAACTTTAATAGTGTCCCTGATTATTGTTTTCTTAATGGATTTTTCCTCTCCAGTTCTTCCGATGGTAAGGTCAACTTTAGTACCCTTGGGTCCCCTTATTAATTTAACAGCGTCATTTATATTAAAGCTTATAGTGGAACTGGCATTGATTTCTAATATCTTGTCGCCGCTTCTTAACCCAGCCTTTTCCGCCGGCGAATCTTTTAAGGGAGCTATAACTGTTAATTGTTCATTTTTAAAACCTATCTCCGCTCCTATTCCTCCAAAACTGCCGTTTAGATCTTCAGAGAATTTTTTGGAATCTGGAGGGCTAAGGAATATGGAATGAGGATCTTTAAGCGAATCTATTAAGCCGGTAGCCGCTCCGTAGACCAAATCCTGATTTTTTGCATCGTCTGCGCGAAGATAAGATTCTTTGATAACTTTCCATGTTTCCCAAAACACTCCAAAGTCAGCGTTTGTAATGAGCCCATCTTCAATATTATCAACTCCCTTTATAACTATTTTTTTCGGATAATAAGTTCCGACGTAGAAACCAATAAGGCCGGAGCCAGAAAGCATTACCAATATTAACAGGGCTAGAATATAAGGACCGATTTTTCTAAAAAACATTCTCATCTGATTAATACCTAGTATAATAATAAGTTTTTGATAATTGAACAAGGTTATGATAAATTTAACCCGAGTGAAAGACTTTAATTCACTAAGTGAAAATTACTTTGGCGAGATAGAAGAAAGGGGTAAAAAATCGAAAGTTTATAAGCCTTATCAATTATTCGGCCTACAAATAGCTCAATTATTGGACGACAATGACCATAAGTCTTTATATATGAGGCTTGCTAAGAAATATGACAATAATTATTTATTGACTCTAGCGAAAACTATCTCGGAAAATAACAACGTTAAAAATAAAGGCGCTTATTTCATGAGCGTTCTGTTTAAAAAATAACAATGCATATATTTACCGCAACTAAGAAGGATGAAGAAAGGTTTTTAAGAAAAAAACCGGCGGATTTTGATTTCTCAAAGTATTCTAAAAAAGAAATTCGGGAACTGGTAAAAAGCATGAGAATGATAATGAAATTAGCCGACGGTGTTGGTTTGAGCGCAAATCAAATAGGTTTAGATTTAAATTGTTTTGTGGCTGAAGTGGATAATAAATTTTATGCTATTTTTAATCCTAAGATCACTAAACACTCAAAAGAAACCGAAGAAATTGAAGAGGGTTGTTTAAGCGTGCCGAATAATTTTGGCGTTGTTAATAGGGCAGATAAGGTTTGGTTGGAGGGATTTGATGCGAATGAAAAAAAAATAAAATTAAAAGTTTGGGGATTTTTAGCAAGAATTTTTCAACATGAGGTTGATCATCTTAATGGAAAACTTTTTACAGATAAATGTAAAGATTTGCGAAGGGTGGAAAACGAAAAATGAGATATATTTTTTTTGGCACGCCGCAATTCGCTTCTTTAGTTTTGGAGAAGCTTGTTAATTCTGGGTTTAATCCTCTAGCAGTTGTCACAAATCCAGATCGTCCTGTTGGCAGAAAGAAGATTTTAACTGCGCCAACTGTTAAAGCGGGAATTGGGAATACAATTAAAGTTTTGCAACCAGAAGTTTTTGATGACTCCTTCATTAAAGAGCTTAAGTTAGTTGGTGCTGATGTTGGTGTTCTAGCGGCTTATGGAAAAATAATTACTAAGGAAGTTATTGATGTTTTTCCAAAAGGGATAGTAGTGGTCCATCCTTCCTTATTGCCAAAATATCGGGGCGCTACTCCTATCCAGAGCGTTATTTTAAATGGAGAAAAAGCAACGGGAGTAACTTTATTTTTGATGGACGAACAGGTTGATCATGGAAAGATAATTTCCAAATCTCAATTATCAATTTCCAATGACGATACTTACGAAACTTTGTTGCAAAAACTCGCGCAGTTAAGTGGAGACTCGCTTGTAGATATTTTGCTGAAATATTTAGAAGGGAAAATTATGCCCAAGGAGCAAGAGCATTCCATGGCCACTTATACAAAAAAAATTAAAACAGAAGATGGTTTTGTAGATTTTAAAAAAGAATCCCCAGAAATTATCTGGAGAAAAGTTAGGGCTTTAAATCCCGAACCTGGTGTTTGGACCAACTGGAATAGTAAGAGAACTAAGATTTTGGAAGCAAATTTTAAAAACGGACAATTAACTATAAAGAAAATTCAGATTGAAGGAGGGAAGCCACAAAATTCCAATTTATTATATTCCACCAAGCACTAACATAATCCACTCTGCGATTTTGATATTTAAGATAATAAGCATGTTCCCATAAATCTAAGCCTAATACTGGTTTTTTCCCAAGAGAAAGTGGCGTGTCTTGGTTGGCTGTGGTTGTTATTGACAAAGCTCCGGTATTATCCTTTACCACCCAAATCCACCCACTGCCAAACAAACTAACGGCTATCTTGTTAAAATCTTCTTTAAGATTAACTACGGCATCAACTGGCGTGCCATTTCTCCCTTGTGGCGCAAGCATTTGCCAGAAAAGGGAGTGATTATAGTGTCCACCGCCATGATTACGTACGGCGGCGCGGATAGATTCTGGTACAGAATTCAGATTAGCTAAGAGTTCTTCTAATTTTTTTCCTGAAACGGTTGGTTCTTTTTCAACAGCCTCGTTAAGTTTGTTGACATAGGTCGCATGATGCTTTGCATGATGCAGTTCCATTGTTTGAGCGTCTAGAAACGGCTCAAGAGCATTATACGAATACGGTAATGGAGGTAGCGCGTATTTCATTATTTTTTTGTATATTCCAAAATTATTTGTTGATCGTCTCTTAAAATAAGATTGTCCAATTCCCCACTTTTAAGTCCGTCTACTGACATTTCAATGCCATAGCCATCTTTTTCTATGCTTTCTCCCCATACGCTAAAAAAAGTTTTTAATGTGAATTGTTTACCGGCCTCTCTAGTTTCTATATGAATTTTTCCGGTTGTGTCGTGAGTGTGAATTTCTGCCATGCAATTTGCCAATATTCCTATATTAGCCGGTATTTCTTTTGGAATACCATCAATGGATATTTTAAGATTTGGGTGAATATGCTGGGCTAAATTTGCGTGTCCGTTATCCAAACATTCCACTCCCAAGATTGACCATTTACTTACTACTTCTTTGTTTGGACCGCTAAATTTTGGCCAAGCAAAAAGAACTCCGAGAAATAATATGAACACTCCTCCAAAAAAGTAAATTTTTAGTTTAGATTTGTTATAATTCAACTTTTTCAGTATAATAGTTCGGCAAGCTCACTACAAGTGTTGTATCTTTAAAAAGACAATAATTGCGGGATCGTCTAATGGTAGGACGTCTGGCTCTGAACCAGAAAATTGGGGTTC
>CAYICO010000018.1:0-7438 GCA_964361935.1 uncultured Candidatus Saccharibacteria bacterium | reverse complement strand
CTAGTCAACCATTAAGCAATGAAGATATTTTGACGGACCTGAAGCGACGCTTCAAAATTACGTCTTAATTTATTTCCAGCCGGGTACAACCTTGTACCCGGCTTTTTTATTTGCTATCTACTTAGTTAGGTTTTTGAAATCAGAAAATGAAAGGCGATCAGTGTCAGGAGAAAAAATCCGCCTTGATTCCGAAAGAATAGGCGATGGGACTAAAAAACTACTTACATTTATGAAAGGAAAAGTGATAAGTCAGAATCATGCTCTAGAAAAAGTAGCGCATGCTTTTGAAATTTTTGAAGCTGGAATAAAAACGAGACATAAGCCAATTATGACTTTATTTCTTCTAGGGCCTTCGGGAGTAGGCAAAAGTTTAATATCATCGGTGTTGGCAGAATTTTGGTTTAAAGACCGTTTTGGTTATACCCAGATTAATTGTTCTGATTATCCTGAAGCCAATGATCATGCGATTTCTCTACTGCAAGGCGCTCCTCCTGGATTTGCTGGTTTTCTTGATACTGATGCGTACAGCGAAGAAGAAATAATTTTACATCGCTATCCTATTTTGTCCCAGTGGAATATTGATAAAGCTCACTTTTATGCTCTTCACGAAGATACATTAAAAGTCCTAATAGATAAGATTAGCGAAAGATCAAAAAAATTAGCCGAATCACAAATAACTCTTGATTTATTTAAACGTAACAAAAAGAACGAAACTGAAGAAAGCCAGATATTTGCGAATGCCATAAGAGAACTTAAAGGAGAAATAAAAGGATTGAGAAATGAGATGCCAGTGTACAAACCGGAAAATCAATACACTTCTATTATAAATTTTGATGAGATTGATAAAGGATGCAATGAGTTGCATCAGATTGTTGCTGACATCGTGGAAGAAGGGAAACTTGGCTTAAAAAATGGCAATGTAACCAATTTTCATAATTCTATTATTACTGCTACTTCTAATATTGGTTCTGGGGATATGCTTGAAGCATTAAAAGGAGAAAAATTAGGTTTCTATACAAGCTTGTCTCAATTATCCGTAGAAGATCCTAACTTGCACGAAAAGATAAAATTGGCTGCAATGAGAGAATTAGAAAGGTATTTTCATGACCCGGCGTTTTTGGGTCGTTTTGATGATTTAATTGTTTTTAATCCCTTGTCTCGTGCTTCTATTGAGATAATATTCGATTTGGAGTTTAGTTATTTAAAACAGAGTTTAAGAGATGCCGAATGGGCTGTGAATGTCGTTGTAACTCCTGAAGTAAAAAAATTTATTGTTGATAAATCTGTGAAAAAAGTAGAATACGGAGCTAGGATGGTAAAGAAAAAAATTGATCATTATCTTCGCCGCCCACTAGCAAGCCTGCGAACTACTTCTCAATTAGTTGACGGAGAAACTCTTTATGTCTCTCTAGAAAATGGTAAACTAGTTTTTGACAAAGACACGAGTTGATCCCCTCGATAACATCGAGGGGATTTTCGTTTTGCTTGCATTGAGCTTGCCGAAATGTGCAGTATTCTTGAATTAGTTCGAACGCATTTCGCCGCCTGCGGTGGCGACGAGAAGCCCCCAAAAATTTGAGCGGCTTCGCCGCGTTCTTTGACAATTTCAAGCTTTTCGGTTCGCGGAGCGACCTACTGGAATTCTACCGAATTCCAGCCTTGGCGGCAAATAAGGTTTGGACTTCACGGGGTACAAACTGAAAACCGCCATTGAGAGCGGTTTTCAGAATCTAGGCAAGGAAACAATCTTTCGTCTTACCTTCCCCTGGGAAACCTCTCACCAAGAGGACACGCGCCCAGAGTATCTCCGTGATTTAGATGAGCGTTCACAGCGGCAACGCTGACTGTTATTGTTTGAGCGTTAGACGGATTTCCGGGAGGGATATGGCAAATAACCTGTTTCCCCGTACTCGTTACGGTGAGAATAATGTAATCCACGTCGGTGTCGTCTTGGATGTAGAAGTCGAGGAAGCCATGCTGATTCAGGGCGGGAATAATATTGCTCGCGTTTGCCGGCTGACCCGGCGCTAGCGGCAGATTGCCTAAGTCAAGCAGGATAGTATCAACGGTCTGCGAACCAGTTGTTGAAACCCAGTCATAGGAGAGCACGCCAGGAACAGGATTAGCACCGTTGGTGCCAATATAACGGCCCCAACGCTCCGGGCCTTCTGGAGGCAAAATCTGGTTATCTCCGACAAAGAAGAGGTTGATACTGTCGTTATAACTCAAGGGGCTGGCCCCTGCTCTAAGATGTACCTCAAGCGTAGCTGCTTGAATGTCGCTAGGTAAGCCAGCGAATGTGTGAGCGACAGCTCGGTCATATTGCGGGTCATCAAAGTTTTTGTGGTTGACGCCAATTGAGTTTAGCCAGACCAGAAAATTTGAACTTGGCGATGTTGGCTCGAATGGCCCAATAAAATTGTCAATGACTCCTGCCGTAAAGACGATATCGGTTCCATGGTTTTGCGCGCGTGCCGTACTGAAACCTACCGCCGACAATACTACAGCAAGCATTAACCCAACCACTGCAACCACTCGGTAAGGAGTAGAAATGTCCCTTAATTTTTGTGCATTCATGTTTTTTTAGGTAGCTATTATTTACTTCAGAACTTTTCGACTTTTAATATCGACATAATAGTATATGTAGTTTGAATGTCAATAGGGAAATAAAAAACCATTAAACTTATTTTTAAAAATGAAAAATTTTCTTTTACTAATTCAAAACCGCCAACTGATTTTTTCGCCCAAAATTCCTTACAATTCCTCGCTGGTGCCCGGGGGGAGAGTCGAACTCCCATGGATTGCTCCGCACGATTTTGAGTCGTGTACGCCCCGTACTAAAATTGCCGTTTAAAAATTTGTGCCGAGAGAGGGATTCGAACCCTCATGAGATTGCTCTCGCTGGTTCTTGAAACCAGTGCGTCTGCCAGTTCCGCCATCTCGGCAATTTAGTACGGGGTAAATCTGCCAGCCTGTCCCGCACCGAGCTTTGCTCTGGTGCGGGGTTTCGCCACCCGGGCTCTATTTAGTGCCCCCGCGAGGAATTGAACCTCGATTTTACCCTTAGGACGGGTCTATTCTGTCCGTTGAATTACAGGGGCTTGGGGGTGTACAAAAATTATACATCAGTATAGTATAGAGGCGGAAGTTTCACAACTTTAATAAGGACTTGTGAAGTGGAAAACCCAACAGAAAGAGCGTTGGTTTTGCTACGTGGTATTTATAAAAAATGGGCGATTTGTTTGGTGGAAATAGTAGAATATTCTTGTGATCAAGAGCAAAAGTTGATTAGGGCTAGAATGAAAGCTCCTCAAGATTATAGTTATACCAAAAAGAAGGCTGACCATATAACTGGTGTTCAGTACTATCTGGCTCTCTCTCAACTGGTTTATGTGTTTATCGATTTTTTAATTAACGATGGAAAGGTTGAACTACTTACTGAAGACGAGATGACAAAGCTAATATCAGATAAATCTGTTCACTGGTATTTTAGATGGCGTCTTAAAATGAAGCGAAGCCACCTTGCGAGACAAGAGTATCTCTTTGAGGAATTAATGAGGCAATACAAGTTAGTTTTTCTCCGTAATAGCATTAGTTTCAAGAAGAGGTTAAAAAATACAGAAACATTTGAAGTTGAAATGAGAATTAAAAGTGCTCGTCGAGCTAGTAGTGGAGTTCCTCTTGTCTGTATTCAAGTTGGCGGTGATACTCTTGAGGGAGAGATTATGAACGCCGCAATATTAGCAGAAAAACCTCCGCAATCTTCTTAATCTCGCCTATGGGCGGATTGAAGGGTTGCGGATTTTATTTTTACATGGATGACTTTGTGGTACAATAAACTATGCATGCATTACATTTAAAAAAGAAAGTGATAAGGTTGAGAAAAAATGGAAAAACTTATGGAGAAATAAAAAGAATATTAGGAAAAAATCTCTCAAAAAGTACTTTATCCAACTGGTGCAGTAATGTTTTTTTAACAAGACTTCAAAAAGAAAAATTAAGAATGGTGATGAGCGCTGGGTCCGAAAGAGGAAGATTTGCCGCTCGGTTGGTTCTTAGGCTAAAAAGGAAAGAATATTTTAGATCATTGAAAAAGAAAATCATGCCAATCGTTAATGTTATTAGAAATAAAGATGTTAAGAAAATAGCTGCGGCAATGCTTTACTTGGGTGAAGGGTCAAAGTTTCGAAGAGGGTCTTTATGTATAGGCAATTCAAGCCCCGAAATTATTTCTTTGTTTTTGTATTTACTAAGAAATTCTTATAATATAAACGAAAGTAAGTTTCGTTGTACTGTTCAATGTCGCGCTGATCAAAATATAAAAGAACTAGAAAAATTTTGGTCAAATGTGACTAAAATTAAGCTATCACAATTTTACAAAGCAAGAATTGACTCCAGAACCATTGGTAAATTATCGAAAAAATTGGACTACAAGGGGGTTTGTAGGTTAGACTATTTCTCAGCCGAACTTTTTAATGAGTTAATGGAAATTGGTAGATTGGTTTGTAAAATGGGCCTATAGTCTAATGGCCATGACGCTTCCGTGGCACGGAAGAGGTGCGAGTTCGATTCTCGCTAGGTCCACCACATTTTGCTACAATATGCTTAGCACCTAGAGAGTCTTTTTTTGGGAGATTTTGGTGAAATGCTTTACCTCTCTAGTTCTTTTATTTGTACTTTTCTTATCTGTCTCGGTAAGAGCTGCAGATTTAAAGTTTGTAGAGGTGGGGCCATTGTCCCAATTTCATGAGCACGGCAAGTATTCTATCTATGAGGAAAAAGTTACAGGTTATGAAAAATTTGGTGCAAGAAAATGGATTGTAGATAAAAATGGTAATAAGTCAACAGAGCTGGATAGTTATCAAATTTATAACAACGGCACAAGAATTAAGTTGGTTTCCAAACTAGGATTCTCTTTTGAGAATATTTATTACGAGAAAGATAAGGAGTATAACTTCAATGAAGCGATCGTAACTTTCTTAGATGCTGAAGCAAAATTACCCAAAGCCATGGAATGGTTAAAAGATAATGGTTATAACACTCGTGACTTTAAGACAGTGAAGTTTAAGTATCCTGACGATCCTCGATATTTAGAAAATAGCGGGAAGACGGTTTTTTGGTCAGATAATGTGCGAAAAGAAGATGGGACTTCTGGTGGAATGTGGGTGTGTGGCCTGACATATACTACCGGAGGGGATACGGCCATAGTCACTTGGGGTCTTTGTAAATGGGACAATCTAGTTGTTGTCCATGAATATGTTCATATGTGTGGTTATGGAAGTGAATACCACAACACTCACGTTTTTGAATGCTCTAAGCTTTAATACTTACCCGCATCTTGTCAGATGCGGGTTTTCATTTTATATATATGTCAGTACTTCGAAAGGTTTTAGTACGATCTTTTCGCTTCTAAGGAGAGAGCCGTGAAACAGCTACTCTGGAATGCTAAGGATTTTCAGTGTTCTGAAAAACATTATCAAATGATGATTGACTGCGTTGAGCCTCTACTTGATCATTTGCACGAACTGATTGTTGGTCAAAAGGGAGCTCTTACAAGAACTATTCTAGCCCTTCTTTCTACTGGTCAGAGAGATTTAAAGGACAAGCGTGCCTATTTAGGTAGCGGTCACATTTTATTCGTTGGTCCCACCGGAACGGGAAAAACTATCTTATGTAAATACCTCGGTACGCTAATAGGAGGAAAATACAGGAAAGTTCAAGGAACGCCCGATCTGATGGCAAGCGATATTACCGGTTTTGAGATTTTAAGTTTTGGACAAAGTAATGAAAATCAAACGTTGAAATTTCGCGAAGGTCCAGTCTTTGCTAATGTCTTATTAGTTGATGAAATTAATCGTATTCCACCTAAGGCCGCTAGCGGTCTTATTGAAGCAATGGCAGAAGGCACGGTTACTTATGGCGATAAAATTTTTTCTTTACCGGAACCTTTTATCGTTTTGGCAACCATGAATCCCAGTGAGTCTGGTGGTACTTATTCTGCTGATCAAGAAGCTCTAATGGATAGATTTATGTTTTGTGAATATATGAGACAAACAAGCCCAGAGGAAAAACTTGCTATTACCCACAGAACTGAAAATATGGGTAATCTTTCTTTGGAGCCTGTGGCGCATTGTTCACAATTAATGGAGATTAGACAATATATTTTTGAGAAAGTTCATGTTGATGATGAGGTTAGGGGTTATTGCGCAGACTTGATTGATGCCGTTAATAATCCTAGTGAGTACGGTTTGTTTGATGATGAGTTGTCTAAGCTTAGTGGCGTGCCGCTATTCAGGCAGACACCCCCAGTGAATGATAGGGGTATGTTATTTTTGGTGGGAGCAGCACAAGCACAAGCCTTCATTCGCTATCGCCGTTATGTTAATACTGATGACGTTAAAAAGATTGCGGCCCCTGTGTTAAGAACGAGAATGAGTCTTTTGTCTCCGACGGCGACGCTTACTCTTATTGATGAAGAAGGAAAATATAAGACAAAAAACGATCTTGTTAATGGCTTAATTAATCAAGTTTTAGAAGGCGTCCCGTTATGCGCAAGTTAGTAAAAAGGAAAAGAAATATAGAAATAACAGTGAATAAAGCAATTTCTAGTTTTCCTCTAGGATCTCATCGTAGTCTGGTTTTAGGAGGTGGTGGTGAATTTCAGACTGTTAGAGAATGGCAGCCGGGTGATAAACGACCATCGGTTCCTGCTACATCGCGTCTTGTGAAGCCCATGTTCAAGAATTTTGAGGAGCCAAAGGCAATAACTGTTTGGCTTTTAGTTGATAATAGTCCTTCAATGGAGTTTGGCGCTGTTCATAAAAAGATTGATATTGCCTGCGCTTTGTGCTTAATGTTTGGTTTTTCGGTTGATAACGTAGCTGATCGGTTATCTGCGGCGACTTTTGGTTCTGGAAAAAACTTTTTTATAGAACCGGGTTCTGGTTGTAGTGTTGCCTCAACCATTATTGATTTGTTGTTAAGCGGAAAAGAAGAGGAGCGAAATGACTCTATAACAGAATCTTTGGCTTTAATTTCAGCTCGCGAACCCACTAATTCTCTAGTTGTCATTATTTCTGATTTTGGTTTTGAATTGTCCCCATCTACAAAGGATTACATGCGTCGTATTAGCAGTCTTCGTAATTCAGTTTTACTTTCTATTGTGTTAGAGGATAGACAAGAGGATGATTTTCCTAGTTCGTCTTTAATGGCCAATATTTATGATTCTGAAAGTGGAGAATCGCTTCCTATAGACCTTCGTTCTGTAAATACTGAAAAAAGTTCATTAATTAATGAATTGCGTTCTCTTAACTCTTATGTTGCCCTAGTTGATTCTAACGACAAGCACTTTAAAAGACTGGCGAAATTCTTTAGCTCATTACACTTGTGTAAATGAGCTTTTTTATTGGTTTCGAGCCCGAAATTCCTCGTCTTTAGA
>CAYICO010000017.1:2764-7457 GCA_964361935.1 uncultured Candidatus Saccharibacteria bacterium | reverse complement strand
CCCTCCTCCGGGTGGAAGTTACGGTAGTTATGGCGGTGGTGGAATGATGGGTTTGCCTCCTCCAGGTGGCGCTCCTCCGGGCGGTGGTGGTAGTCCTCCCCCAGCCTCTCTGTACGGAATCTACAGAAATTACTATTATCCTTATTACTGGGGATACTAGACAAAAAACCTCTCGCAGCTTGCGAGAGGTTTTTTAATTGACCTAATTACCTAATTGCTCTAATTTCTAATCAATAACTAATATGACTGAAAAACAAACAATTTATGATTTGGAAGAAAGAACAGCAAAATTTGGTGAAAATATAATTAATTTTTGTAAAAAAATACCACAAAATTACATAAATAACCCTCTAATTAACCAATTAGTAAAATGCGCAACTAGCGTTGGGGCAAATTATTGTGAAGCTGATGACGCAGAAAGTAAACAAGATTTTAAACATAAAATAGGCATTTGCAAGAAAGAATCTAGAGAATCAAAACATTTTATTAGGATGATAAAAACCGCTGTTCCGGAATTATCTCAAGAAATCGCATTGCTTTGGGAAGAGGCTAGGCAAATTAATCTTATTTTTAACGCAATTTATAAAAAAGTTAAATAATTCTTTGTTAGTTATTGATCATTGGTTATTTCTTAGGTTAATTAGAAATTAGGTCAATTAGAAATTTATACACAGTTTTCCACAACACACAAAATTTTATTTTGCTATAATAACCTTATATGAACAAATATATTTTTTCGGTCTTGTTGTCGACGCTTATTATGCCGTTGGCTAACGCGCAAGTGCCTTACTACTATTTGATGGCACAAATGCCCGGTCCGGGTGGTCCACAAGGTGGTGGAGGGATGATGGGGGGTCCGGGGATGATGATGAGGCCTGGTGGCGGATTTCCAGGCATGGATGGTCCACATGAATTTGATCCATTAGACATGGTTGGCGGCGTAGAAGGATTATTAGAAAAAATAGAAGCTACTAACCCAGCTTTAAATGTCTGGGGAGGCGCAGAAGCTATGGAACAGGCCTTCGAAAGTTTTGCTCTTAGTGTTTTTAATTCTAATCTTAAAGCTAAAGCTATAGTGAAGCTTCCAGAAGCCGCTCCTTTTCTAGCAGTTGCTAAAAAGGTTTTAAAAATTCCAGCTACTCAATTTGCAAACATGGTTAAAAGGGCAGGCGAGCAAATAGCTGTTGAAGACGCCCGGGAAAAAATTGATGATAAGATGGAGTTAGCTAGAAGTTCTGAAACAAAAGAAGAATTGGACGCTGTTTTTGGAGAAATTAATGGAATTATTAGCGGTTTACCTAAAGCGCTGAAAAAACATTTTAGTTATGTAAAAAGCGAACAGAAAATGATTGCTATGGATATTAATAGGCGAGCTATGGAAGATGAGATGTCTTCTCAAGGCACAGAAATGGCTTCAAAAATGATGGAACAGGGAAAGACGATGGCTAAGCAACGCATGGAACAAGAAATGGCACGTGGCAATGAAATGATGAACCAAATGCAACAAGGCGGAGGAGGATTTATGGGTGGTGGTCAGTTTACTGGTGGTATGGGCCCAATGGGTGGCATGGGTGGCCCCGGTGGTGGTTTTGGTATGATGGGAGGACCGGGAGGTCCAATGGGAATGATGGGAGGTTCTATGGGTCCCGGAGGAGGTGGATTTCCTGACATGAGAGGCATGGGGGGCGACCATAATGGTCCGCAAGGGATGGATATGAATAGAATGATGGGCATGTTTCCTGGTGGTCCGGGTGGTCAAGGTGGACCTGGGATGAGTGGGTTTCCGGAAGGTCCGGGACCAAGTGGTATGGGGGGCGCTCCAGCGCCAACCCCGGCTCCAGTGAATGCTACGGGTGGAACAGGAGCTTCAATTTACAGAATTTACAGAGATTATCTAAGAGCGCGCTGGCAATAAGACAAAAATCCCCAGTCAAATCTGGGGATTTTTAATTATCCACAACTCATTTTATTTTAACTGTTATATAATTAAATTATGAAGATCAATTTAACTTGGGCTCTTCTTGTTGTCGCGGTTGTTATCGCGGTTGGTGTTGGCGCATATATTTATGGCACAAAACAAAGTTCAACTCCGACGCTTCAAGAAGAAGTCATTCAACAAAATCAATTAACTGATGCAACTCAAAAAGCGTTACAAGAGGCGACCGAAGCCAATAATCCTTTTAAGGTCACCAATCCCTTAGAGGGCGTTCAGGTCAATCCTTTTAAAAAGGCGAAAGATCAATTAAATCCGTTCAAATAATATGCCTTCTAAATTATTTAAGTTATCAAATTTTATTTTTCTGTTAACAATATCCACTTTAGCCATCGCTCAAACAAGTAAGTTTTCTCAAGTTAATTGGAAAGCGGCAGAGTTAGAATTGGGGTGTGCTGGCGAACAGGAATGCGCTACAGCATACGAAAACATTTCAGATCCAAAAGAATTGCAACACTTTTGGGATTTTTTCAGTCATGTTAAAGGCGTTTATACGCCAGAGCAAAAAGATTTGGCTGATACGCTGGTCAACCAAGCGCAGGAAATTTTAGAGGCGGCGGCAACCGGCGATGAAGATGCTATTTTAGACGCAGTAAACAAGCTTCTAGCCGATCCAAAACTTTCCGGCAAGTTAGAAAAAGCTGGTCTTATAAGAAAGGCAGATCTTGAAGTTACCAAGGCTGTTGTTGAGAGTTCTCAAGAAGTTGCCAAGAGGGTTGGAAAGGCTGATTTATTGGCCGGATGCAGTCGAGGTGAAGTGGATGCCGATGTTTGTTCTGCTATTACCACGAGCGTTGCTAAAAAAGACGAAAAATTATTGGTTGATTATATTGGAGAAGAAAAAGCGAAAGAGGCAGTTAATAGTAATAAGGTCTTGCAGGCTCATGAAGAAGGCGTTTTTGATGGTTGTGGTGATGGAACTCCAGAGGGTTGTGGAGATTTTTGTTTTAGTCCTGAAAACATTGAGAAAGGCGTACCGCCACCGATTTGTTTGAACTTAGCAAGAACGGTTTTTAAAGATGAAGGCGGTGAGGCCATGTTGTTAGAGGCTTATCGCGGCCACAAGCAAGTTGAAAATTTAAAAATCAAAGTTGATGAAATTATGGCCGGTGCGGATAAAGACCCGCAAGGGGCTTTAAGCCAACTGGAGAATCTTTCCAGAAATCTTCCTGTAGGCACCTCTGAATTTTCTAAGAGATTTCTCTTTGAAATGATCAACAATTTGAGAAGATCTGATGATTCAATGCCGAGCAGAGAAAAAATGATTATGGACTGTGTGGATTATGGCGGTTATTCAAGATTAGAGTGTGAAAGAAAAGTTGACGAGTATTCTAGACCACAACCAGTGCGTGATTATGACTCTATGAGTCGTGAACAGATGATTGAACAATGCGAAAGGTCTCGATCAACGACGGCATTTTATCAAAGCGGATCCTCTCCATTTCGAGAAGATTGCGCAAAGATGGTAGACCAATATTTGCAAAGCAGGAACCCGAAACAATGTCCTTTTCGCGCTGATATGCCAACTTGTTCGGAGGGACAACCACCTTATGACTCTAATGGTTGCATGGTTTGTCAGCAAAAGCGTAATGATCAATATGATGTTACTTCCGGGCCACGAAATGAAGTTAAAACTGAACAAGAGTGTAGGCAGAGATACCCAAATGCTGTTTGGGGTAAAGTAAGATATGGTGATGCTATAGATGTAGTTTGTTATATACCAGCCAAGTGTCCGTCGGTTATGCGTATTGTATGTCCCGATGGAATGACTCTTAGTTCGTCAGTGGATATATTGCCGTGGGATTGTCCTACGGTTGCAAATTCCTGTGTATCAAAAAGAAAAATTTGTTCTCCAGAGCCAATGAAGCCGTATAGAAGTAACGAATGTCCGGGAGGAAGATTAGAAGTTTCACGAGATAAAGACGGCTGTTATGCCGGAGAAAAATGTGTTTATGACCAAAATAAAGGCCCTGGTCCGATTAAAGATGTTACAAAGGCGGAGTGTGAAAAATTAGGTGCTACTTGGACTGATACAGCGTTTGAAGGAATAAGTTGTTATAGACCCGTGGATTTTTCTACATGTATGTATCCATCGGTTATGCCTCGACCTTGTGCGCCGGGAGAACAACCACAAGCCCCTCCAAAATCAGCGCCATGGCAGTGTCCACCATTCCATAGTGCTTGTATACCGGGAGATGATGTTTACAGAAAAGAATCTTACGGTCCAGAGATGCGTGGTGGAATATATTTCAAAGAACCGTTTATGGGTTGTATGAGTGTTGATGAAAAAGGAAAAACTGTTTTGAAAGATATTCAAGATTCCCTCACTAGAAGGGTTATGCCAAGTTGGGGAAGTCTTTCTGATAGAATCGCCGAATGTGAAAAAAAGGCGGGTTATAGTGGATGGGGTGGTCCTGACACAACTAATAGAAGATCAATTTATGTTCCAGGAGCCGGTCCCCTAACGGACGCTCAATTATCTTGTTTGCGTGGTAAGGCTATTCCAGAAACAGTAATTGGCAATGTTAGAGTAGCTGCTGATAGCAACAACACTTCCAACTATTTTTCAGATTCAGATGTCATGTTGATGGAAGGCTATATGCCCATTATTGGCGCTTGCCGTGAATGTATCGGCAAAGATAGGGCCTCCTGTTTCAATAGTGGTGTTTGCGGCTGGGATTATGCTTTGAGTGTTTGTAA
>CAYICO010000017.1:0-2664 GCA_964361935.1 uncultured Candidatus Saccharibacteria bacterium | reverse complement strand
CCTCCTGTTTCAATAGTGGTGTTTGCGGCTGGGATTATGCTTTGAGTGTTTGTAAAGTTGCGTCATCCGTGCGAACGATTGGTGATATATCTACTATTTCTACCGTTACTTGTCCAACGGGTTGGGAGCCTAAGAAATTTGGTACTAGTTACGTAACTAATGGCTGTATTAAAACTGGCAGTAAACCTTCTTATATCGGTGCGGAAATAATTGATTGTCGTTGGGGACATAAATTCGATGCTGATGGTTGGCCAACAGGAGAATGTGCTAGAGCTGGAGACAACACTTCAACAGGTTCTTGGATAGAATTTCTTTGGAACGCGGCCATGAATATTAGGTCAATGATTAGTCCTTCTGTTTCTGTTGAAAGAAAAGATGCTGGAAAATTAGTTGTAGAGAATTGCGCTCGTACTCTAAATAAAACTATTTATATGAACAATCTGCGTTTTGATACTGATGGTGTTCCGGTTGATTGTATTAGTTCTTCAGTAGCAGGCACGTCGCCAGATGGTACGTTTACGGGTACTAGTGGAACTGGCAGTGGTATGTCTGGAATGAATAGGTGTTTCTATCCTAGTGCTAAGATAAACGGAACTGCTCCTGGATTTACGGTGTGGTGCGCTTCTGACTACAATGATTGTCATGAGGGCGAACCTAGTGGGCGAGCAGTTGCCATAACTGGTCTTTCTTTGGGAGCTCCTAGTTCTTGTGAAGGTAGTTGGTCGGGCGGTGGATTTGAATATTGCAACACCGGTCCTAGTGGACCCGCTACTGAAGTAGCGAAATGCGTGGCAAATTGTGTTTCAAGTAATCCAGCCGCTTACAATAGTAGCTCTTGCGTGGGTTTTAGAGGCGCTCAAGCTAGTGGCTCTGGATCTGGTTATAGCACTGCTTGTGGTCAGTATATGGCTTCTTCGGCTTGTACTGCCGTGCCTGGATGTGCTTGGGCGGCTACTTATTGCTACTCAACTGGTAATATGAGCGGTGGTTCTTGTCCTTCTGGTTCTAATTACGATATAGCTGATAACAATCAAGGATATTGTAGGGCTGGTACTATGTGCGGACCTCTTAATGCGTCAAGTATGACAAGTTTTACTACATCTCTATGTGCGTCTTTTCCAGATTCCTTTCCGATGACATCTGGTTTTGGAGGTATGACGGGTGGTGGAGGAATGGGTATGAGTGGCGTTAATACTACTTGGACTTTTAAGGACGGCACTACGCAATCTTCCATGATTTCATCAACGGTTGATGCAGTGCGATTGGCGGCAAAAAAGAGCGAATGTGCCCAGCTTTATTTTGGTGGCTGGATGCCGGATGCTGGTGTTTCTAGTAGTGCTAACTTCGGTTTCCCGATTTGTTCGTCAACTCCCGGTAGTGGTAGTGGTGGCACGATGGGTGGCGGTTATGGTGATGTTTGTGGTAATTCAATCGTAAATGCAGTTTTATTTGGTTCTCATTCTCACGGTAGTAATACCGAGGGTAATATTTGTGTTGGCAACGATGAAATGAATTATGCAATTGTTTCAAGTAGTGGAGGTATAATGAGACAAAGCCGATGTCTGAGTAGTGGTTGTTCTGAGCTTATGGGCGGCATGACGGGTGGTGGTGGTATGAGTGGTGGAGCGGCTTGTAACGCTAATTTCAGGTGTGATGGTGGTGAGACTGCGATGTCTTGTCCGGCAGAGTGTGGTGGCTCAAATTATGGCTCCGCTACTACTTGCGGTCAGCAGACGACTTCTGCTTATTGTACTGCTACATCTGGATGCGCTTGGGCGGGTACTTATTGTTATTCGGGCAGTACGAGCGGAAGTGTTGCAACAAGTTGCGACAGAATTTTCGATTCAACTCAATGTACGCCAAACGGATGCGGTCCTTTAATAGGTCCTGGCTTGAGTTGTGGTTGGGGTGGTGGTTATGTTGCTCCTTATTCTTCTGATGGATCTACTATGTGCGCACAGGCCGGCGGGACTTGGAATAGTGGCGCTATGCCTCCTTGTCAAATGCCCGGCACTTCTTCGAGTGGTTCTTATAGTAGTGGTTGCGCTGCTTCTAGTCAATACATGTGTAATGGGGTTTGTGTGGCTATGGGTAGTCCCTGTGGTAGTTCTTATGGCGGATCTTCTGGAGGCGGAACGAGCTCTTGCCCAAGCGGCTCTACATATGATCCAGCTAACGCTGGCTATAACTGTCGTAAATCTGACAACACATGCATAACTTCTGATGGTTCCCCAACTACTTGTATGCCCGATGATTATATGATGCCCGTTAGTGCCGTTCGTAAAGAATCCCTCTTTGCTCAACTTCTTTCCCAAATTTCTGATGTTTTAACCGGTGTCGGTAGTCGTCCGCAAATGATAAAGAGAATACCGCTTGATCCTAATAAATATCTAAGCGTCGGAGGCAATGATCAACAACTCAACTTTTTCGCTGCTTCCAAGTTTTCCTCTCAACCGGGAAGCGTATCCGATGCATCTACCAGATTAAGAAATATTATTAAAAATACTCCTTCAAGAACAGGAAGAAGTAATATAAGAATAAGAAGATAATTTTCTTATTTCCTTGTTATCTAATATTTCTAATCAAAAACTGTTTTGGGGTCATGTGATATAATTATAACAAATGAAGAAAGTTTTTTTTCTTGTCGCTTTTCTCTTTCTGTTC
>CAYICO010000016.1:3319-7594 GCA_964361935.1 uncultured Candidatus Saccharibacteria bacterium | reverse complement strand
CTTTGGCGTCCACTAAAAGAAGACATCCATCAGCCATTGTTAAAACACGTTCTACTTCTCCGCCAAAGTCGGCATGTCCCGGCGTATCAATAATATTTATTTTCGTATCGTTCCATTGAACGGAAGCGTTTTTGGAAAAAATAGTGATGCCGCGCTCTCGCTCCAGTTCGTTGCTGTCCATGATGCAAGTTGTTTCAGAGACATCTTTATTCATTTTGGTTTTTGATTGGCGCAATAAGGCATCAACAAGGGTAGTCTTGCCGTGGTCAACATGGGCGATAATAGCAACATTGCGAATACTGGCCATAGAATGACAATGTTGACATGTAACATCTATTATGTCAATATATTGGAGGTTCATTGTTCCGTTCCCCTTGTTTCTGGAGGTAATATGAGCGATGAGGTTGAAGCAAGATTGTCTGGTGATGAAATCATGAATCGTGTTAACGCTTGGCAAGCTCATCCGGCGCTTGATCACCGAATCTGTCCACACTGCGAAAGAAATCTTATTTATGCTGGGTTTAATCTGACCTGTCTTGTATGTAAGTTTCATGAAGACATTCCTAAGGAAATGCTTAAGTTGAGCCCCCGTCAGTTAATGACATTAAGCATCTCTGCCGCATCTATGACATTTAATAATGGAAGGTTAGTAGAAGAATTAGTGAAACGTTTAAATAATCCTGAAATCGTAGCGTAAGCCCCTGTCAAACGGGGCTTTTTTGATATATCATTGCTGAATGAAAACACTAAAAATAAATTCTAAGGCGCTGGATTTTTCTTTATCCGATCAAAATAATAAATTACATTCGCTTTCTGATTATAAGGGCAAATGGGTGCTTTTATATTTTTATCCAAAAGATGACACCCCTGGATGCGTTAAAGAGGCCTGTGGCATAAGAGATGCATTTCCCAAGTTTGGTAAACTTAAATGCGCCGTTTTGGGTGTAAGCATTGACCCGATTAAAAGCCATGAAAAATTTGCAAAAAAATACAAGTTGCCGTTTACGCTTTTAGCCGATGAGAAAAAGAAAGTTGTAGAACTCTATGGCGTTTGGCAGAAAAAGAAGTTTATGGGAAGAGAATATATGGGAACAGCAAGAACCTCTTACCTAATTAATCCCGAAGGAAAAATCGCTAAAATTTACGAAAACGTTAATCCCGAAGGCCACGCTGAAGAAGTCCTAAAGGACCTAGAGTCAAAATAAGAAGTAATCTAATAAACAAAAAAACCGCACCTCACATGCGGTCTCTTTGTTGATCTTTAAATATTACTTAACTAAACAATTCTTGCACTTACCTCCAAAAAGAAGATAAACGCCGGCTAATCCAACTAGCACATAAACTAACAACTCTAGCCAAGCCCAATTTCCAAACACCCAATGTACTAAATTCCAGCTTTGATTAAGATACCCACCAACTCCAATTAATCCCCAGTTGACAGCGCCTACCACCACTAGAACCCAAGTTGCCCAACCAAGCAATTGATTTTTATCCATAATAAATTCAAATTTCTATATTGTTAATAACCGACCTTTTACCTCTTTTTTAATTATAGCATATTTGACCCCGCACCATTCAAGCATTTCGCTTTTCATAAAATTTCAATCACTTGCCAACAGGGTGTTTATTATTTGTGTTTCTAACCAATGCAACATGGATTTCAAGAAAAGCGTTTAAATTTTATGATGCTTGATATGGTGACGGGGTTTGATTTTTAACAACGAAGATATAAGATTACCATATGGCAATAAAGAATTATTTTAATTGGATTTTGGCTTTAGTTCTATTAGTGTTCGCTTATTCAGCTTATGTTTATGTTGATTCTTATTCAAAATCCATCCAACCATCATCTTTCCGCAGTTTTTCCGTAAGCGGCGAGGGGAAGGTTGTGACAGTGCCAGATGTGGCGCAATTTTCCTTTGGCCTGCTCACTCAAGGAGGAAGGGATATCGCCAACCTACAGAAGGACAATACTACGAAGATTAATAAGATCATAGACTTTATAAAATCAAGCGGAGTTGATGCCAAAGATATTGAGACTCTTAGTTATAATTTAGAGCCCCGTTACCAAAATTATAGTTGTCCTTCGGATGGGTTCGAGAGCATGCCATGTCCGCCATCTGAAATTATTGGTTATTCAGTAAGTCAAAGCGTTTCGATAAAAATTAGGGATTTTAGCAAAATAGGAAGCATTTTGTCAGGCGTGGTTAAAAATGGGGCCAATAATGTTTCTCAATTATCTTTTACTATTGATGACCCAGAAAGCGCAGAAAGTGAGGCGAGAGAAAAAGCTGTTGCTCAAGCCAAAAAGAAAGCCATGTCAATAGCTCGGGCAGGTGGTTTTGGGCTGGGAAGATTATTGTCCATTAACGAAAATAACTTTGGCGTGCCTCGTTATTATCTCGCTGAAGCCTCTATGGATATGAAGGCGGGTGGGGCTTTTCCGTCACCAAGTATTGAGCCGGGTTCTCAAGAAGTTAAAATTAACGTCAATTTAGTTTACGAAATTAAATAATACTGGTAAACTCTAACCAGTTTTTTGAAATTTTCGCAGGAGACAAGAATGGGCTGGGTTTTAGAAATCGAGAGAAAGTTTTTATTAAAGGAAGCGCCGAATTTTAACGATCCTGACTTTGGCGACGTTCAACGAGCGTGTATTGAACAAAGATACCTACTGATTCCTGGCAAGAATAAACGTTTGCGCATTCGTAAAAGAACGCAGTCGGGTTTTTCTACGTACTATAAAACTCGTAAAGTTAAAGTAAAACCCGGTGTTAGATATGAAAAAGAAAGCAAGATTTCTGCCCCCGGATATGAGTCTTTGTCGCAGTTTCAGGATCCAGCAACTAAAATCATTCGAAAAGATCGTTATTGTTTTGTTTATAGGAGCCAATATTTCGAACTAGATGTTTTCATTGAGCCGGTGAAAATTTGTTTGCTGGAAATTGAATTAACAGAAGAAAACGATAAAGTAGAACTCCCTCCTTTCATAAAGGTAGAAAAAGAAGTAACCGATGATCCTAAATATTCGAATTCTGAAATTGCAAAATCATAAATACCACAGCCGCCTGTGGTGTTTTTTCTATAAATTTTATACATTAACTCTATGCTTATACCAAAAATTTATACCGTAGAAAGCGTGACGTCTGGTCATCCGGACAAAGTTTGTGATCAAATTTCTGATGCTATTTTGGATGAATGCTTGAAACAAGATCCTAAAAGCAGAGTTGCGATAGAATCTTTTGGTTGTCACGGTCTTTTAGTAGTTGGCGGAGAGCTGACCAGTAAGGCTAAATTGGATTTTAAAAAAGTGGCAAGTCAAGTTTACAAAAATATTGGCTACAAAAATAAATTAGAAATAATTACTAAAGTTGTTCAACAATCTCCAGATATTGCCCAAGGGGTAGATACTGGTGGCGCTGGCGATCAGGGTATTATGTATGGTTTTGCTAATGATGAAACACCAGAATTATTACCCAAAGGAATAGTTTTGGTTCACAAGCTTACCAGAGGTTTAGAAGATTTGAGGAAGAAAGGTGTTATAAATTGGCTTTGTCCTGATGGAAAGGCGCAGGTTACTATGGAGGGCAAAAAAATTAGAACTATTTTAGTTAGTTGCCAGCACAAACCAAATGTATCTCAAGAGAAAATTAGGAAAGATATTGTTGAAAAGTTAATTAAGCCGTTGGTGGGAAATGTTTCTGAAATAGAAATTTTAGTAAACCCCACTGGAAAGTTTGTAAGCGGCGGTTTTGAGGCAGACACAGGACTTACTGGCAGAAAAATCATGGTTGATACTTACGGCGGTCTTATTCCTCATGGCGGGGGCTGTTTTTCGGGAAAGGATCCGACTAAAGTTGATCGCTCCGCCGCTTACATGGCAAGATTTGTAGCTAAAAATGTTGTGGCAAATCGTTTAGCAAAAAGTTGCTTAGTGTCTGTCGCTTACGCAATTGGCCGCGCCGAACCATTAATGGTAGAAATTTTAAATGAAAGAGAAAAAAGTTTGGCAAAATCATTGAAAGATAAATTTGATTTTCGTCCCAATGCTATTATTGAAAAATTGAATTTGCGTCAGCCGTTGTATTTGCAAACAGCGGCCTACGGTCACTTTGGAAAAAATAATTTACCGTGGGAAATAGTTCGACAAGCTCACTATAAATAAAACCGGAATTTAATTTCCGGTTTTAGCCCTCCTTGTGAATGAATTATATTTGATATATGTTCTACTTTTGTGTATGAAGCAAAGGATAAAAATACTAGGTCTGTTGCATT
>CAYICO010000016.1:0-3219 GCA_964361935.1 uncultured Candidatus Saccharibacteria bacterium | reverse complement strand
AATAAACTAAACCTATTTTAGAGTTTAAAATTTTAAAAAAATCCAAAAAAAGCTTGGCGCGGCTTGGCGTTTTAAAAACTCCTCATGGAGAGGTGGAAACACCTGCTCTGGTGCCGGTTGCCACGCAAGCAGTTGTCAAGACTTTAAATAGCGAAGAAGTTGCTCTTACAAACAGCCAATTATTAATATCAAATACTTTTCATCTTCATCTAAAACCGGGAGAGGATTTGGTAAAGAAAAACGGAGGTTTGCACAAATTTATGAATTGGCAAAGACCGTTGATGACTGATTCCGGTGGTTTCCAAGTTTTTAGTTTAGGATTTGGTCACGATCTTCATGTTGGTAAATTGCTTAAATATTTTCCCGGGAAAAATCACAAAATAATAGAGCATGGCAGGCAACCCAAAAAACTAAAAATTACAGAAGACGGTGTTTTTTTTAAATCCCCGATAGATGGAAAAGAACTTTTTATTGACCCTAAAAAATCAATTGATATTCAGAAAAAATTAGGAGCTGATATTATTTTCGCTTTCGATGAATGTACGGCCCCGTTGTGTAGTTATGACTATGCTAAAAAAGCTATGAAGAGAACACATGATTGGGCAGAGAAATGCATTCGAGCAATGGCGGGGAGTAAAAATCAATCACTGTATGGAATAGTTCAGGGTTCTAGATTTAAAGATTTGAGGGAGGAAGCAGCGCAGTATATTAACTCTTTGGATTTCACCGGGTTTGGTATTGGCGGTGATTTAGGTGAAGACAAACAAGAAATGAAAAAGGTTGTTGGATGGGCCGTGTCGCATTTGCAAGAATCCAAGCCCCGCCATTTATTAGGAATTGGTTACTTAGAAGATATGGAAAATATTGTTAAATGGGGGATTGATACTTTTGATTGTACGGTGCCTACACATTATGCCCGTCGCGGAATTGCTTTTATTCACCCTGAGCCGAGTCGAAGGGCCAGCTTTAAATTAAATTTCAATAAATCTTCTTTACTAAAGAGCCAAATTAGTTTGGACAAAAATTGCTCTTGTTTTGTGTGTCAAAACTACAAAAGAAGCTACATCGCTCATCTTATAAAAGCGAGAGAGATTACCGGAATGAAATTACTGACCTTTCACAATCTTTATTATTTTAATAAATTTGTCTCAAAAATAAGAGAAAAAATAAAATCAGGCGAGTTATAAACCTTGGTAAGTATAAAAAATATATCGTTTTAATACGATCGTATGAAAACAGTATATTTTGACTAATAAATAGAAATGTATTAATCTGGGTGAGGTTTTGTTTTTTGAAAATTTCTCAGGAGATGCAAATGGTAAATGAGCACCTAGGAAGCATATTGGCGGCAGTGGAAGATGTAAAAGATGTAAGCGTAAGTCAACAAGCCATCAAAAAACTTGCTGCTTTGTTGGCGGACAAGGATTTGAAAATCCCGCGTTGGGATTCACCTGTTTTTCCTGAAAAGATTGGTGATTTTATTGAGTTTGTAGGAGTAGTTAACTCAATTAATTTTTGTTTTGATAATTTTGAAACTGGTAAAAGATTTAGCGTTGAGTATCCGGAAGGTAGTGGCAAAGTTTGGGAAGGATCGATGGCTTTGGCGGCGGCTTTTAAGAGAGCGTTAGACGAAGGTCTTCCTATTTTTGATCCATGGTATCTTTTACGATTGGATGAAATGCAGTTATCTCACATACTGCGTCCGAAAACAATCTCTATTCCCATGTTTCGATCTCGTTTACAACATTTGAATAATCTTGGAAGAGTTCTTTTGGACAGAAAAATGAATTTTCAGTTTTTACTCATACGTCATAGGTTTAGTCTATTCAGTAGTCTTTACGGTGGTTATCTCATAGACGCATTGTCTTCTTTAGATTGTTACAGAGATGTTGTTTTTTGGAATGTGAATGGGAGAAATCATGTGCTTCGTTTTAACAAAAGAGCTTATTTATTCGCTCTAGTATATTACGGTAGAGCTCTAAGTAGTGGCGTAAATCTTCTTCTAGAAGATCCTCATAATATTTTGCCAATTACTGACTGGAGAATTGCTCAAGTTTTGCGTTCCTTTGGTGTCCTTGTTTACAGCAAAAAGTTAGCGGAAACGGTTGACAATCGGATTCCATTAAAAAGAGAGTCTGATATGGAAATAGAAATTCGCGTCCAAACTGTCAATGCTATGACGATGCTTTTAAAATCAATCAATGACTTACTCTATCCAATGAAGACAGTTACGATAATTGCGCTGGATAATTATTTGTACAATCTTAGCAAAACTTTAACTTCTGAACATCATCTTACAATGACAACCGCATATTAGCCCCTTGCTAAGGGGGCTTTTTTGTTAAATAATGTAACTCATGAATAACAATAAAAATGGTTTTTTAACAGTTCCCGTTGCAATTATTATTGCTGGTGTTTTGGTTGCGGCGGCCATAATTTTTGCGGTTGGTTATAAAAATTCTAAACCCGCAGACGCTGACAATGGCGACTCTTACAACAGCGGCGACATGGAAGCAATCAAGCCAATAAGTGACAAAGATCATCTTTTTGGAGAAAAAGACGCTCCGGTGAAAGTTGTAGAATTTTCGGACACCGAATGTCCATTTTGTAAGAGGTTTCATGAAACGATGCGTGAAGTTATTACTGATTATGACGGGCAAGTGGCGTGGGTTTATCGCCATTTCCCTCTAGACGCCATTCATGACAAGGCTCGAAAAGAAGCCGAAGCAACGGAGTGTGCGGCGGCGCTAGGTAATAACGAAAAATTCTGGTCTTACATTGATCGAATGTTTGAGGTAACCCCTACCAACAACGGACTTGATCCCAAAGAATTGCCAAAAATTGCCGAATATGTTGGTCTTAAAAAACCGGAGTTTGAAAAATGTTTAGAGAGCGGCAAATATGCTCAAGTGGTTGAGGACAACTATCAAGATGGTCTTGCTACGGGCGTTCAAGGAACACCGCACTCTGTGGTAATTGCAAAAAATGGTAAGAAATTTGTAATTAGCGGCGCCCAGCCCATAGAAGCTGTTAAGAAAATTATTGATTCTGCTTTGCAGGAAAAGTAAGAGATTGTTAGAATCTATCTGTGCGAGGCAAAATATTTATCTTGATTCTGGCTTGGTCTGCTTTGTTTTTTGTTTTAGTGTTTGCATGGACTAATCCAGCCGGCTTTCCTTTTAGTGGCAATGGGGCAATTATAATAAGCGGTGGAAATGT